>JAGVHQ010000014.1 GCA_020056565.1 Candidatus Berkelbacteria bacterium | reverse complement strand
TGGGATCCCACCAAGACGTATCGAAATCAGCTAATGCAAGAAAACATTGCCCGCCTGAGCGCGGGGGCGCACCTGAACTTGAGCGGGGAAACCACCTTGAGCGGACAGTTTCCTTCTTTGGCGCAATTCTCATACGCACAATTTCCGGACGGCGTGATTGTGCTGGTTGATGGCAACCTGACAATCGCAAGTGGGACACAGATTACGCGCCCGACAACTTTTATCGTTAACGGAAATGTTGATATCCAAGAGAATTTGGATCGTGATTCAACGGCCTCGGCCGGGTTCATTGTCACCGCCCTGGGAGCACAGGTGCGCTTTGGCGCCACTGCGCAACGAGTGAATGCTGCGTTTTTTGTCCCGCAAGGAACGATCGATTTTGAACCTTCCGGACCGGTCACAGATTCTCTCGTCGTGCACGGCTCGATCGTGGGAGAGCGGATTATTAACCTGGGGAAGCGGGTCCTTGCCGAGCGCACCGCTTTTGGAGTTGTGGTCGAATCCGACGGGCAACTCTCACTGTTTCCCCCGCCCGGCTTCAGCAGTTTTTTGGCGCCTCGGGTACGTGCGGAGCAATAACCCATTGATCGATTAATCTATTACAATTGACAGATTTGGGTTACAATTACTAGTGTAAAAGAAGAAGAGGAGGGGCGTGGAAAGCACGTCGCCAGTTTATAAATATGTGGGTCATGTGCCGCCTCCTGCCGGAAAGGGGACCATGGGCGGCGCTCTTTCGAGCGGCAGCATCGGGGTGCTGATTTTTCTGGCTGCCTTTTTAACCTTAAATGGGCTGCTCTTTTTGATGCTCACTTCTGCCAAGCGGGAGAAAGAATTGACACGCGGCGTACTCGACCAAAAATTGACGGAACTCACTAATGGGGACGCGCAGATGATTATCGCGGAAGGCACAGCGCTTCAAACCCAAATCCAAGAGTATGTGAAAGCGCTTGATAGTCGATTCTTATGGTCAAAACTTTTGACGCATTTGCAAGCCGCAACCTACACCAAAGCGAAATATAATAGTTTTACCGTTAACAAAGACGGTTCGATCCGGATTGACGGAGAAACAAATTCGTTCTCAGATGTCGCTAAAGCGTATGTTGCCCTGCGGGACTACACCGTGGATGGACAACCCGGGTTTGACGAAGTGAAACTCTCCTCAGTTGCCGTGACCCCTGCTACGAAAGAAGGAGAAAGCGCGAAAGCAACATTTTCAATCGTGCTAAAAGTTCCCCTTACCGTATTGCGTGACCCGCGCGCTCCCCAAGTTGAGGGTGCGCTCCAGGCAACGCCAATTGGCACGTCAACGGTGACACCATGAACCCAAAAAATATTTTTCACACAAAGACATCCCCGATCCTTGTTGTGATCTGCGTGCTCATTGTGGGGGCGGTGACGTGGTTGTTTACCAAACCAACGATTGTCAGTGTGCGCACCGCACGGGCCGAATCACAAGAGAATCGACGGCTGACCCGGGAAGCTGAGGTACAGGTGGAGCGCCTTACCAAACTAAAATCTGGGATCGAAAGTACTAAAAGTGCGGCCGAGGAGTTGAATTTGGCATTTCCACGGGAGTCGCAATTACCTGAAGTACTTGTCCAGTTGGAAGCGATTGCTTCTGAGAGTCAAATGAAAATTAACTCTTTGTCGGTTGAAACTGCTCCCAAGCCGGGGGGGGTACCAATTTCGATTTCAACCAGCGGTTCATTTGAACAGTTGCAAAGCTTTTTGGGGCTCTTAGAATCGTCCCGGCGGCCAATTATCGTGCAATCGATCTCTTTGTCCGGCAGTACGGAGGGGAATCTCACGACCACCTTTACATTAGAAATGCTCTACCAAGGAGTTAGTACTGAGGTGAGTGCGGGAAGTGGTAGCGCGACTCCCGTGGCAACCCCGAATGTAAAGGAGACACCGTGAATCAAGCAGCTCGCTCGTTCTCTTCGATTATTTTTGCCATCGTTGTCCTCGCGGGGTTGGCTGTCTGGATTTTTCTTGGAACGCGTCCGGGGGGAGGGGAACGTCCAGGGGTAGCAGTAGTCATCCCTAAAGTGGATGTCGAGTTCTTGGATGTTGATTTAGCAGATCGCACTGAAGGATTGCGCCCATTTGGTACTCTTCCGGTTACGGTTGATCAGACTGAACGGTATCGTCAAAATCCGTTTGCCGGATTTTAAGGACCACGGTGTTTGCCCCCCCGAACACGTCTTCACACAAGACTTCACGCGATGTGCTCGATGTATTGCGTGCGCAAGGTGCCTTAAGTGAACGTGGCGCAGACTCAATCAAACAGTCCGGAGCGACCTACGAACAAATCAACGAATTTTTACTCACGCGGCATTCGGTTCGGCCTGAACAACTTGCCCGTGCGTGGGGGGTTGTTTTAGGGATTCCATACGTTGCGCTCAAGGGAAGGCGGATTCCCATAGAAGTTATCTTACGCCTTGATGAAGTAGTCGCGAAAAAATACCGAATGGTCGTCTATGAGGCAGATGGAACGCACTTGAAACTGGCACTTTCTAACCCGGCGCGGGTGCGTGAGGACATGAACGAGATATTGAACGCAGTCCGCTCTTCTAAAGGATTCGATATAAAAATGGCGGTCACTACAGATCGCGATGTCGAAGATGCACTCCGTTGGTATAAAGGGAGGGGGAAGGCAACGGGGAGTACGACAGCGTATTCTGTTTTAGGATCAATCAATTTACTGCTGCGCACGATCCCATATAGCGTGCTTGCGAAATTTCCTTCGGAAGTTGCCGCCAAGTACCAAATGGTAGTGTTTGCTAATCCTTCACCTCAAACGATTCGAGTGGCGGCATTGAATCCTGCCAATAGCGCGGTTCAAGACGTGCTGCAATTTATTGAAAAGAAAAATTCAATTGGGATTGAACTTTTTCAGGCAACGAGAGAAGGGATTCAACACGCGCTTGAGGGATATATCGATCAGCAAGGTGTGGAACCCGAGATTGTACGGATGAGCGTAGCGTCACAGCAGAAAAAAATTCCAGTTGTACAACCAAATGCGATTCCTGCTCCAACGGCGACGCCGCAGGAGGAGGAATCCTCGCCGCCCGTGAAAAAACCGGTGCCCGAGGAGGAGACTCCTGCCGGTGTAATTGCAGTTAAAACCGCAGAAATTAGCCAAGCTGTTTCCGGCTCGGCGGTCTCAGCGGAAGATGTGGAATCAATGGAGGCTCACAATCTCGACACCTTTGTGAAAGAGAGGTTGACCAGTGTCGATGACCTTGCAAAGGTAGTTCGTAAAGGGTTCATCCCCCAAACTGTGGGAGCGATTATTGCCTTAGCAATTACGCAGGGCGCCTCTGATATTCACATTGAGCCATTGCGGGAATATGTCCGCTTGCGTTACCGCGTGGATGGGATCCTGCGGGAGATGGTACGTTTCCCGGCCGAGCTGCAGGCACCGGTACTCTCAAGAATTAAAATTCTCTCGAAGTTGAAAATTGACGAACAGCGCGTTCCGCAAGATGGACGTTTCGACGTCACCTATCAGGGCAAAGAAGTAGATTTACGCGTCTCAACACTGCCGACAGTGCATGGCGAAAAGGCAGTCATGCGTGTACTTGATAAATCCACAGGTATTATGACGCTTGAAAAATTGGGGATGAGTGGTCAAAGCTTCGAGCGCATCAAACGCAATATCGCGAAGCCCTACGGCATCATTTTGGCGACCGGGCCAACTGGTAGCGGAAAATCCACGACGCTTTATGCTATTTTGGCCCGAATTTCCACACCGCAAGTGAACGTGATTACACTGGAGGATCCGGTGGAGTATGAGATTCCGGGGGTCAACCAGACACAGGTTAAGCCCAAGATCGGATTCAGTTTTGCCGAAGGGCTGCGCTCGGTTGTACGTCAAGACCCGAATATTATTATGGTCGGAGAGATTCGCGATGGGGAAACGGCTCAAATGGCCACTCACGCGGCGCTCACTGGGCACCTTGTACTCACTACCTTACACACCAACGATGCCGCTGGCGCCTTGCCGCGGCTTGTTAATATGGGCGTGGAACCGTTCCTCATTACAACGTCGATTAACGCGATTCTCGCCCAACGCTTGGTGCGAAAAATTTGCCCCACCTGTAAAGAAAAGATTACGGTGCCCGAAACCGTTCAAGCCGAATTGTTAAAAGCGCTTGGGACTCTCAAGCATCCGGAACCTGCATTTTACCGTGGGAAAGGGTGCAAAGAGTGTTCTGAGGGATATCGCGGCCGAATCGGAATCTTTGAGGTTTTGGAGATGTCGGAAGCGGTTGAACAGCTTGCGGTCCAACGTGCCCCTGCTTCGAAAATTCAAGAGACAGCGGTCAAAGAGGGGATGATTACGATGAAGCAAGACGGGATCCTAAAGGTTTTTGAAGGTTTGACCACGCTCGACGAAGTTTTGCGGGTTACACAAAGTGAGTAAGGAATTGATGATGAATTATGAATTAGCAATTTTTACCTTTTTAGATACATTGGATTTTCTTGCGCGAGATGCTTGCATTTCGCGCAAAGAGGAGGCACAAACTTTCCACTGCGAACCCGCCGTAGGGGCGGGAAGCCGAAAAGTTTGGTGCCGACGAAAAGGAGGGTTATGGAACGCTTAAATCCGGAAATGAAGAAATTGCTTGACAGCGCGATTGAGCGCAAGGCATCTGATTTGCATCTGACGGTCGGACTCGGGCCAACATTACGAGTAGACGGCAAACTGTTGCCGGTTGAAGGTGGGGAAGTGCTCACGGCGGAGGAGACAGAGAAGTTGGCAACTTCGATTATGACCGAAGAAGAGGCCGAATCGCTCAAGCACCGCAAAGAGATTGACTTTTCATTTGGTTATAAAGACATGCGTTTTCGTACGAACGTGTTTTATCAAAAGGGGAATATTTCTGCTGCGTTGCGCCTTATCACGTCAAAGATCCGCACATTGCAGGAATTGGGGCTGCCCCCAATTCTGGAGAAGTTTACGAATCATTCTCAGGGTTTGGTGGTTATTACTGGTCCGACCGGACACGGGAAATCTACGACACTGGCGGCGCTGATTGATCTTATTAACGAGAATCAGAGCAAGCACATCATTACGATTGAAGATCCAATTGAGTACGTCTTCAATCACCGTAAGTCAATGGTGTCCCAGCGCGAGATAGGCTCGGACACAAACTCATTTGCGCGGGCCCTACGCGCGGCGTTACGCGAAGATCCGGACGTGGTGTTAGTTGGGGAAATGCGCGATCTCGAGACGATCGAGGCCGCACTTACGATTGCCGAAACTGGGCACCTTGTGCTTACAACCCTGCACACTAATTCGGCCGCTCAAACCACGGATCGTGTTATTGACGTGTTCCCACCCCACCAGCAACAACAGGTACGGCTGCAGCTGGCTGCCGTGCTCTTAGGGGTTGTTTCCCAGCGCTTGATTCCCCATTCATCGGGTGGACGGATTGTCGCAACCGAAATAATGGTTGCCAACTCGGCAGTGCGTAACATTATCCGAGAAGGAAAGACTCACCAGTTACAAAATACAATTCAGACTTCAGCTTCTGAAGGAATGATTAGTCTCGATAAAGTCCTTTCCGAACTTGTTTCCAGCGGCGAAATAACACTTGACGATGCTTTGGCTTGGGCTGTCGATCAAAAGGCGTTCAAGATGATGGTGTATTAAGAAAGTAAAAAGTAAAAAGGCAAAAGGTAAAAAAGCAAAATGAAAAAAGTAAAAAGCAGAATAAGCAGTCCTGTAGGTTTTTTCCTTTCTACTTTTAACTTTTGCCTTTGGGTAATATGGACCTGATTCTCAGCTGGTTTAATCGGGTTTCTCTCAGAGAGCGCGTGTTCTTCTCGCGCCAGCTTTCGACGATGATTTCAAGCGGTGTACCACTGAACCAAGCGTTGAATCTGTTGTTGGTGCAAACACGCAATGTGGTTATGCGTACAACGATCACCACCATTACTCACGATCTTGAGGCGGGATATAGTTTTTCGACCGCGATCGCCAAGCATCCACACGTGTTTAACAAAGTGTACATCGCAATTGTCCGCTCGGGTGAGCAATCCGGAAAAATGGATGTGGTCTTAAAGCGCATGGCAGAACAATTGGAAAACGAAGCCAGTTTCACGGGTAAAATTCGCAGTGCTCTTCTGTACCCAGCCTTCATTTTTGTCGCGATGATTGGAGTCGCAATTTTAATGATGGTACGCGTAATCCCACAGCTCAAATCAATTTTTGAAGAAGCGGGAGCGCAGTTGCCAATCTCCACACGGCTTTTGATTGCCTTAAGCGACTTCATGGTTCAATATTGGTATTTGGCAATTCTGATCGTGGTTGGTGCGGTGGTGGGGGGGCGGTTTTTCATCACCTCCACTGGAACCGGGCGCGCGTTTTGGAACCACATGCAGATCAGTCTCCCGGTTTTTGGGGGGCTGAATCAAGGGGCGTATATGGCGCGCATGAATCGCACGCTCAGTATGCTTGTCCAGTCTGGAATCCCGATTATTGAGGCAATTAAAATTGTAGCAGACGTGATTGACAATAAACTGTACTACGACGGATTGCACGAGGTCGCGAACCAGGTAGAACGAGGGGTTCCGATGTCAGTGCCACTTTCACAGAACCCGATCTTCCCTGTGATCGTGCCGCAAATGATTTCCGTGGGAGAACAAACTGGTAAACTAGAACAGATCCTCGACAACCTTGCTGTCTATTACGAAGATGAGACGTCAACAAAGATCAAAGGTATGTCTTCCTTATTGGAACCTATGATTATGTTGGTAATCGGGGGGGGAGTGGCTTTTCTCGTATTCTCGATTCTCATGCCAATCTATAACATAGCAAATTTAGGGTAAGGAGGAATATGAAACATGTGTATAAGGGGTTTACCCTCATCGAGATGCTCGTAGTTGTTTTGATCATCGCAACTTTAGCAGCAGTGGCGCTTGTGTCGGCCAGCTCCGCGCGTTTAACAGCCCGCGATGCCAAGCGTAAAGCCGATATTCGTTCAATTGCGACGGCGCTTGAAACATACATTACACAGCGTGGGTCTTTCCCGACGAGCCCGGATTATAATGGAAAGCGCGCCTTGAGCGTGAATACGGAAATTACCCCCGGTTTGGATGTTTGTAATTTCGGCGATGAACGCTACAGTTGGCAAAACTTGCAACAAGTCTTGGCAGCGTTTATCCAGTTGCCGGTTGATCCGGTTAATTCTGAAACCGCGGCAGGCACGACAGGGTGCGGGGCATTGACGTATGCGGTCCAGTACAACGGGGACGTAGTCGAGACTTACGGCTGGCTTGAAAACCGCGACGACCCTGACCGCCACGAGCTGCGCAAGTACCAAACTAACACAATTTCCGACTGCGTTGTCGGGCCTCTCAAGGGCGCGCGGTTTGCCGGCAAGCCCCCATTCTTACGTTTTAATACATTGTTTTACTATACGAATACTCCTGTGCAATGCCCATGATGAAAAACTCGAAGCACAATTGGTCAGCTGGCGGACGAAGTACGAAATTTTCCGCGGGATTCACGCTGATTGAATTGCTCACGGTAATCATTATTATTGCGATCCTTGCAGCTCTTATCCTAGTTACAATGTCCAACGCCCGGATGAAAGCGCGTGATGCGCAACGGAAAGCAAATATGAATTCGATCGTCACCACGCTTGAGTCGTATGCCAGCGACGTAGGTATATTTCCGACTACTTCTGGCACGTCCTCGGGGCCACTGGGGTGGGATGATCGTGATTGGTATTCCAGTTATGATTGGGGAACCTTGGCAACACTCCTTGCGCCAAAATATATTCAGCAATTGCCAGTCGACCCCCGTAACGGACGGATTTCAGCCTTATTGGATACTATGCCTTTTATTTCGCGTGTATATGCCGAACCCCCGGTCGAGCCGACCCTCCCTCCGTTTCCATCCAGCACTCCGACGAATACCCCAACCTCTACTCCGACACCGACTACAACGGTAACCCCGACCCCTACTTCAACCAGTTCTGGCAGTCCGACAGCTACTCCGACGAATTCTCCCACTCCCTCGACAAGCCCAACACCTGGGGGCGGGAGCATTTACCCACAAGACGGGGGCCAGACCTATGCATTCTATTCCGGGGATGTTTTTGCAGGTACTGGAGTTGGGCAATGTGAGGTGCGAGCAGGAAAGTTCATCGTTGTTGTTGCGCGGTTGGAAAATGACCGTGACCCGGATACATACTCTCGTAATCCGGCTCAGTACAAAGACCCGTGCGGTGCCCCGATTCGATTCGGTTCGCCTCTTATTCGCGACAATCTGAATGGGCAGACGACGTGGACCGTGAGAAGATAAGAAAAGTCAAAAAGATCACAATGCAAAAGTTAAAAAAATTACACCAGCTTTCCGGGTTTACCCTTATTGAACTGATTACAGTGATTATTATCATTGGAATCCTAGCAACTCTGATTTTGGTAAACCTCACCAGCGCACGCGAAAGAACCCGAGACACGGCTCGCAAAGGAGATTTAAGCACTCTACGCGCCACTCTGGAGAGTTATTACGGCCGACATGGCGCGTATCCGGACGATACATTTGAGGGTGCCGAAACAAGTGAAGACGATTCAGCGAACAACTCTTGGTGCAGCACGTATTGTGAAGGCCTGGAAGGGCAAGGGACCCCGACGTTCTACCAAATTCAAACCGAAGGATTCATCCAGCGTTTACCAGTTGATCCATTAAATACGAATGAGTTTTACTATGGATTCGAACCAAGTTGCTCGATCGGAAGTTCCGGCTTAAACGGCCAAGGCGGGGAGCCGTTTGAAGGGGGCAATAAGCCCCAAGCCGCGCTTGTGTTTGCCAAAATGCTTGAATCAAACCCCTCTGCCGGGCGTTATGAGGTGTACGTCGGTGGGGTTACGGTACCGGATACCGGGGGCAGCTTTACCTGTCCGTGACCGAACACTTGACGAGTACTCAACATACACTGTTATATAGAAGTATAGACCTCTTGCTAGACGCCGGTCGATAAGAGGAATTGTGGAGGGGAGTTTTTGACTGCACACTCTCGCGAGAGTCAAAAGCACTCATTAAAGAAGGAGTTATATGATACGAAAACGCGGATTTACACTTATTGAATTGCTGGTTGTAATCGCCATTATCGGCATTTTGGCCGCGATGGTCTTGGTTGCCTTGGGTGGCGCGCGCGAAAAAGCACGCGACGCTACGCGCAAATCCGACCTGCGGACCCTTAAGGGAGCATTCGAGCTCTATTTGGCGGATCAGGATCCGGAAGCATATGTTATCTCTGGATTAAATGATATTGATGGCGCAGTTGACGATCTAGTTACTGCTGCCTTGGTTCCAACCTACGTGAAAACAGTTCCGACGGATCCAAAGGGTAATGGAGGCGCCGTTGGCGCGCCAGAGTACACATACGTCGCTGACGCAGCGGGAGAAAACTACGCTCTGCGTGCCACGCTTGAGAATGCCAATGACCCAGATGGCACAGATGCTTCTGGAGCGACAGATGTATGTGCAGAGGTAGCGACAGTAGGTCCTGACTACTGTATTTCAAACGACTAAGTGGTTTTAGGTTAAGTACGTGATATTAAACAACCCGCCTCATCGGCGGGTTGTTTAATATCGGTGGAATCAGGCATACTAAAGCAATGGAGGGAACTGCGTTATTGATTGTGTTGTTGGGCCTTGCGATTGGCTCCTTTTTAAATGCCGCCATTTATCGTTTAGATCAAATTGACACCCTTTTAACCGAGCGTTCGCGTTGCCCGCGCTGCAAAAAAAAGCTTTCCTGGTGGGAGCTCGTTCCCGTGATAAGCTACCTTCTGCTTCGGGGAAAATGTTATGGGTGCAAAAAGCCGATCAGTATTCAGTACCCTTTAGTTGAAATCACCACCGCGCTCTTCTTTTACCTCACCTATGTGTACTTTGGTCTTGCTATGCACGCCGCCTTCGTTGCGTTTATTGGCTGCTTGCTGCTCATTACCGCGTTTTACGACCTCAACCGCTTATTGGTGCCGTATGAGACCTTAGTACCTGCAATCGTGGTCGGGGCTAGCTATTGGATTACGCGTGCTCTTCTTAACGGTACGAGTGGAGGCACAGATGGAGTGAATCTGTTGATCACCTACGCGCTCGGCGCGCTCGTGGGGGGGCTTGCTCTGGGCGCCTTGGTTTTAATGGGCCGACGCAAGTGGATGGGCGAGGGGGACGTAGTCGTCGCTGTGGCAATGGGGATTTTCGTGGGATTTCCGGCAATTATCGTCGCCCTTTTCAGTGCGTTTGTGTTGGGGGCGTTTGTTTCCATGATCCTCCTCGCTTTCAAGTCGGCCACAATGAAGGATGCGATCCCATTTGCTCCATTTCTGGTGCTTGGGACATTTATCGCTCTCTTCTTCGCCGAACCAATCATCAGTTGGTACATGACGTTTACATTTTAGATTGGAGTAAAATGAAACTAGGTATGAGCAATCAAAGAACTTTTGGATTCACCCTAATCGAATTACTGATCTCGATTGTCATTATCGGGCTTTTAGCAAGCATGGTTGTCATTTCGATGGGTGCGGCTCGTAAAAGCGCGCGCGATTCGCGGCGCAAATCCGATTTGCACCTGGTCGCAGTTACCGCTGAACAATATCGTTTGATAAAAAAAGTTTTTCCACCAGATTCCAGTGGAGATTACGCAGGGGACGATGACGATAAGGGTAACTATGCAAACGAGGCAAATTTCATGCAAGCGTTGGTAGATGAGCGATTGCTCTCTCGAGTGAGCAACGATCCGCAATTTGATGAGTTCAGCACTGCCACTCCTGCCGTGCGGTTTTACCACTCCTATTCCTATCGCACTACCTATGATGTGCAAACCGCATGTTTCGGGTCGCGCATTCCCTCATCGAGCCCGGATGGGGAAGGATTCATGCTGCTCTCATGGCTTGAAAATACGCAAGATCCCGACGCCCCCAAGGCCTTAACTGGAGATCAAAACGGTACGAATTGTACGGCTCAAGCGTGGGGCGGGGCGGTCTTTCGCGGGAGCGAAGGCGGGTTTCAATATGACGCAAACGGCAGCTATCTTTTATTTCCGATCGCTCGATGAAACGGCCCGGCGTAACCCTGATTGAACTCTTGGTGACATTGACGGTTTCAGCGATCTTGCTCGCAATCTTTATCCCCGCATTTCGCACATTTGAAGAGAAGAATAATCTTACTCAAGCTGCGCAGCAGATGCGCAATGCACTATTCCGTTCCCAGGGGTTTGCCCTTGCGCCACGGCAAGGGAGTCTCAATATCAACTGTTATTCGATTACGCTTTCTACAACCACTGCTGAATACGATGTGGTTGAGGTTACAAATGCCGATCCTCAAACTGGGTCTGTGTGCGGCCAAATTGGTACAGGTTCTGTCGCGGTAATTGACCGCAATCTTTTTACTCCGAGCGTTCGTCTTATTTCAATCTCCGATGGTGTCATCGGGGTTACAAGTTGCCAATTCCAATTTGGAGTGGGTGAGGTAGTGACGTATGGCGTGTTGTGCGACCAAGCTCTCACCGGTAATGAGATTACGTTGCAACTACGTAATTCTCGCCTCAACGAATCAAGCGATCCCCAATCTGGGCGAGAACTTGATCAATTCCTGACATTTAATATAGTCACCGGGACTGTTACGATAGGGGAATAATTATGAGAAGAACACAGAACACAGAACACAGAACACAGAATCTCGGAAAAGATTCCGATCACCGTTTTTTTCTCGGTTCTGGGTTCTCAGTTCTCGGTTCTGCCCATCGGGGCTTTGGCATTCTTGAGACGTTGCTGGCTTCCGGAGTCCTGATTACAGTGGTAAGTGCTGTGGTGGGGTTGGGGTCTGCTGCTGTGCGTGCCGGGCAAGGGGCAGCTGACCGTCAGATCGCTTACCATCTTGCCAACGAAGCAGTCGAAATCATGCGCCAAACGCGCGACAGCCGCTGGATTGACGGCAACGGCCAAACCACATGGAACGTGGATGACGCCGGGGCGGAGGTACACGGTTTTTGTACTGAGTTTCCTATAACGAGTAATTCCGATCACGCATGCGAGCCACAAGATACGGGCACGAATGGGGAATTAGAGTTATTTTTCAATGCAACTCTGAAAAAATGGCAGGCGCTGTACTGTAAGAATATTAGTGTCCCAGTCCCGTCGAATGAATGTCTGGAATCCGTAACAGGTGGGACACTCGGAGAGGGATCAAGTTCAGGTGTTGCAGTGAGAATGGATCAAGATGCGGTCGAGGAAGTTGAAATGATCTATCTAACCAAAGACGGTAAGCTACTGGACAATTCGCATGGTGCGCTTGTGAACGAAGCGTACACGCTCAATACGATTGATCCGGATGATCCGGCGATTGCGCGCGTATTCGAGCGCAAGGTACGGTTACGTCAGGTTCAGGACCCCACGCAAGGAGGATTATGTGCTCTACCGAGCTGTACTGGCGGTACAATTGCAATCGGCCCCCAGGCAATTCAAGTGACCGCCCAGGTTTCGTGGGAAGCGCAAGGTCGGCGTGAGAGCGTTGAATCATCCACAATCCTCACCAACTGGAATCCGGAGTTCTAATGCGTTCCCCTGGGTTTACCCTAATTGAGATCCTCATTTCCGCCGTAATTTTTCTGATGGCGGTCATGGTTGCATTAAGCGCGTTTTCCGCTTCAGTCGGCTCCCAATCTATAAGCGATGACGTGCAAATTACTTCCCAAGCAAGTAAGTTTTCACTTGAAGCGATCTCGCTCGAAGCACGTCGTGCATCCGGTTTACTTACAGATAAAACGTTTAGCGGTACGACGAATATAGGCATTGTGGCAGGGTTCGCGATTGTGGACGAGACTGAGGAGGAAGCCCTTATCTCTGACGTTAACGCCGGGCTGGATGCAAACGTGGATGGGATTGCACATGGAAAGCGTTTACTCGTCGCACTTTCTCTGGATGAGAACGAACAGTACGTTTTTTTCCGCAAAGTTGACCAAAATGGTTTAGGGAGTCTTGAGCGGCGCCTCGTGAACGAGACCGACGCTCAAAGCGTGGCAATTACACCCGCGGAGCTAAACGTTAAGGATTTTCGATTGCTTTCGCCCGTCCCGGCGCTCACAACCAATGCGCTTGTAAGTCAGCCCTTTGTGGAAATGGTATTGGAGATCGCGCCGAGTAAAACTTTGAATGATCAGAAATTCACAACTACTACTCTTCGGACGACCGTCACATCAGGTTATTATGGCATCAAAACATACTAGATAATGATGAATTTCAAATTTCAAGTTTCAAGTAAATATCTTAATTTCTTAATTTTAAAATTAAAACATTCAAAATCAATTCGAAATTCAGAATTTAAAATTCATCATTCGCCCTCAGGGAGTGCGTTACTGATTACCCTTTTAATCGTGTCGGTTATTTCCTCCGCGGCATTTGGCGTCGGCAAGCTTACATTGCAGAATATCGGGTTGACTGGTTCGTTAGAAGATAGTACTGTCGCGTATCAAGTAGCGCGAGCCGGCATTGAAGAGGGCTTATTGCGTTGGCGCTACGATCACGCATTCGAAACCGGTGAACCGGCTGGGTCTACCGAAACGCTTCTGCAAACATTCCGCGCTATTTTGCCCTCATACGATAGTGGGGATTTGCCAAGCGAAGCAGTTGTTCCCGACTACACCTCGACGGGTGCTAACCCGCGCGAGAAAACATATGACCTCAGGAGTTGGTTTCATGCGGATAAAATTGGTACCGGCTGCAAAACCGATTTAAGCGGTATCGATCAGTATGGGGGAGATAATGGGGATGTCCCCATACTCGCTAAAGACGAGACTCGTGAGCTGGATGTTTCTAACTTAACCGGAATAACAACGGTAACGATTTGTTGGTCTAACGCGCTCAACGACAATCATCAGAATTATCGAAACGGTGCGTACGATCCAACGGATGACTTGAACTCATTGAATATTTTTCCCTCGGTTGAAGTGATCCCGATTGATGGGTCGGGGGATGTTTTGACCGGAACAAATTTCAAAACCTTCACCCTCCCCAACGAACGCGGTGCGCTCATTAATGTTGGTTCAGGAGGAGTCAAGCGCTTGCGCTTTAAGCCGTTTATTTACCACGACCCAACACCTGGGAACCCGTTTAGCGGCGACGAGACAACCACCCACGCCGAACTTGATTCCGCGCTTAACCCCCGGATTGTGTTTTCTGTCGTGCCCTCAGCAGGTGTGATTGACTCGGGTGTGCACTACATCGAATCCACGGGCTACTTCGGCGTAGCTAAACGCCGATTACGGGCAGAAATTGACCGCACCTCGGGTCGCTTGCTGGGACTGTTTGATTTCTCAATTTACTCCGGGTCTGATCTGAGCCGATGACCCACGAGCAGTTGATCGTGCAAGCCGATGGGGGTGCGCGCGGCAATCCCGGACCGGCCGCCATTGGCATTGTGATTACCACGCTCGCCGGAGTCTTACTCTACGAAAAAGGCGAAGTGATTGGGCACGCAACAAATAATCAAGCTGAGTACCGCGCATTGATTCATGCCTTCGGCGCTGCCCGACAGTTTGAGCCAACTGCGCTTGATATTCGCCTCGACTCGCAGCTTGTCGTGGAGCAGATGAAAGGCAATTATCGAGTCCGCAACGCGCAGATTAAGCCCCTTTGGGAGCAAGCTCAAGCGAGTGCTACTGCGCTTGGTGCCCAGATTACCTACACTCACGTTGAACGCCGCTTAAACGCGCATGCCGACCGCTTAGTGAACGAAGCACTGGACGGAAAATAGGTGGGGGAATCGAGGATATAGTCCCTTTTCGAACCATTCTATCTAATCGGATTCTGTGTCATGGACGCTGGAGAAAGGATGATATGGAATCAAAATATACTAAGAATTTTTCATTTTTTTAAGGTATAGTAAGAACGTGCGACCTCCGCTTAAGATTCCTTACAACCCTCAGGCCTCATTTGCGCAGTTGGAAGAGGCCGTTCTTTTGTTTTGGGAAAAACACGGAATCTTTGAGAAAACGCTTGACCGACAATCGGCTGAAAATAAAAAACGTCCCCAATTCAATTTTTACGATGGTCCACCATTTGCAACGGGTCTGCCGCACTACGGCCATATTTTAGCGATGACAATTAAGGATATAGTCACTCGTTACAAAACAATGCGTGGCTATTATGTGCCGCGCCGGGCGGGGTGGGACTGTCACGGTTTGCCCGTGGAATACGAACTTGAAAAAGAGTTAGGGATCAAAAATCGCGCGGAAATCGTAAATAAAATCGGAATCGAGACATTTAATAAAAAAGCGCGCGAAATCGTCCTGCGCTACACCGATGAGTGGGTAAGCACAATGGTGCGGATGGGGCGCTGGATTGCAACCGGTGACGCGTACCGCTCAATGGACCCCTCGTACGTGGAGAGTGTGTGGTGGGTATTCAAACAGATTTTCGACAAAGGCCTTGTGTACGAAGGGCAGCGCTCAATGCCGTACTGCCCACGTTGCGGTACGCCCCTTTCGAATTTTGAAACGAACCTTGGCTATCGCGACAATGTAACCGACCCAAGCGTATTCGTCAAATTCAAAATTAAAAATTCAAAAGGCAAAAAGGGGCTCCAGAATGCCGCTTTGCTGGTCTGGACTACGACCCCGTGGACTCTACCTGCTAATGCCGCCCTTGCTGTGTCAAAAGAAGCTTCGTATTGCCTTGTCGAATTGACAGACAAATCCCATGTGTTAGTGGAGCAAACGCTTGCTAAGAAATTGGCGCAGGGCCCACTGAGCGCGCAAATTCATTCAGTTACGAATGATTATTTTAAAGGTGAAGAGTTAGTGGGGATTGAGTACGAACCGCTCTTCGATTACCTCATGGAAAAAGGACAGCGCTTATATGTCGGGGAAGCGCCATTCGTATCGCTCGAGGAAGGAACAGGCATCGTGCACGTCGCACCCTCGTATGGGCAAGACGATTTTGAATTCGGGGCAGCACATCATCTGCCACTCCCGCGAACAGTGAACGACGACGGTACGATTGTTGGGGCACTGCCGTGGAAGGGGATGTGGTTTAAGCAGGCGGATAAAGATATCTTAAAAGATCTTAAGCAGAAAGGCGCTCTCGTTTCCGAAGTGGACGCGACGATTAAGCATACCTACCCATTCTGCTGGCGCTGTGAAACCCCGCTCTATTACGTGGCGACGTCTTCGTGGTTTGTGGCCGTTTCAAAAATTAAAGACCGACTTGTCCAGTTAAATAAAACCATCCATTGGGTGCCCGAGCATTTGGGTGGTGGTCGTTTTGGTAAGTGGCTTGAAGAGGCACGCGACTGGGCTGTGTCGCGTCGGCGGTTCTGGGGAGCGCCGATTCCCATTTGGCGTTGTCAAAAATGCGCTGATATAGTCTGCATTGGTTCGATGGACGAATTGCGCACAAGAGCGGGGAAAATCCCTGCTGACCCCCATCGCCCATTTGTTGACGAAATTACTTTTCCCCATACGTGTGGGGGAACGTACCAAAGAGTGGAAGATGTGTTTGATTGCTGGTTTGAATCTGGGTCGATGCCGTATGCCCAGTGGCACTACCCGTTTGAGAATAAAGAAACGTTTCAGAATGGTTTCCCGGCCGACTTTATTGCTGAAGGGCTCGACCAAACCCGCGGCTGGTTTTATACCCTGCATGTAATCGGTGCGATCTTGATGGAGAGTGCAACGTATAAAAACGTGATCGTAAACGGCCTTGTGTTAGCCGAGGATGGGCGCAAACTTTCGAAGCGCTTACGCAACTACGTTGAACCAAAATTGTTATTCGACCAAGTGGGTGCTGACGCGCTCCGCCTTTTTTTGATGAGTTCCACGACGCTCGGAGAAGATTATCGTTTTTCCGAAAAAATGGTTCGCGACATGGCCCAGAATACACTTCGTCCGTTGTGGAATACACTTATTTTTTACAAAACGTTTCTGCAGATTAAAAAGGGAGTTGTACCGAAGCCGCACGAAACGCTTCTTGATCGTTGGATTATCTCGCGTCTCAACGCAACCGTGACAGCGATGACAGGCAACTACGACCGTTATCACTTGGATAAAGGTAGTCGCCTTATCGCTGAATTTGTGGACGACCTCACCAATTGGTACCTGCGTCGTTCGCGCCGGAGGCTCGATGAGGACTTTGCCAAGACATTACTGACTGTATTACAAACGTTTTCCAGCGCTCTGGCACCCATAACGCCGTTTATCGCGGAAGTGATTTATCAGGCGACTCGTACTGATCAGATGTATGAGTCAGTGCACCTTGCCCCGTGGCCAGGCGGTAATTCGAATCTCATTGATCGAGAACTTGAGAAAAAAATGGCGATAGCGCGTTCGCTTGTTACAATGGGCCTTGCAGAACGGGCGTCACATAAGGTTAAAGTGCGTCAACCGCTTCTGCGGGTATTTATTTCCGGTGCCGAACTATCTGAAGATTTAAGCGCGTTAATTCGCGACGAGTTAAACGTGCTTGAGGTAAGCATATCTGCCGAGAAGGAACTTGGTGTTCGACTTGATTTTCACTTGACGCCGGAGCTTGTAGAACAGGGAACTGTGCGAGATGCGATTCGCGCAGTTCAAGAAGGCCGGCGCGTCTTAGGGGTAAAACCGAATGAGGTCGTTGGTACTCTGCGCCTGGTAGTTCCGGAAGATTCCTATAACATTGTCGAATTGCATCGGGACGAGATTGCCCAGGTGACGAATATCAAAAAACTCGCGATTGAAAAAGGTTCCACGTTTAGCTCGACGGAGAAATAATGCGTTGGCGGCTGTTGCGCGCTTTTAATCCAACGTTATTTTTTATCCCGATTATCTTAACTGCGGTTGGGATCGTTGTTATTTATTCAATTACATATACCGGTGTAACTAATTTGTGGTTGCAGCAACTTACTTTTTCGTTAATTGGGATTTTTTTACTGCTCTTTTTTACTTTTTTTGATTACCGTAATCTGCGCGCGTTGGCCCCCATCCTTTTTGTTGCCGGTCTATTATTGTTGGGGTTAGTCGCGCTCCCTCGTTTTTTTCCGGGCCTGAACGATTCTTCGTTTTTCATTACCTCGTTTGGCGCAACGCGTTGGATTAATCTCGGACTCTTCCAGTTGCAGCCCTCAGAGGTTGAGAAGTTAGTTTTACTGATCGCGGCTGCCGCTCTGCTTTCACAGGAAAAAGTACGTTCCATGCATGAGCTCGTACTTATCTTTCTGGTTATGGTGATTCCGATTGCACTCGTTCTTACGCAGCCAGACCTTGGGACAGCCGTTATTTTAGCGATTGGCGCAGGCGCGATTGTGTTGGCAGCCGGATTCTCACGAATACTGATGGCTGGATGCGGATTTCTAGTTGTTGCGCTTTCGCCTTTTATTTGGTCGTTCCTGCGTGATTACCAAAAAGAACGTCTCGTGACATTTTTGAACCCCGGCCGTGATCCACTCGGAGCAGGATACAATGTGCTCCAGTCACAAATCGCAATTGGATCGGGCGGAATTTTCGGGCGAGGGCTGGGGTTCGGGTCGCAGTCGCAACTCAATTTTTTGCCTGTGGCGCACACGGACTTCATTTTTGCGGGGTTTGCGGAAGCAACCGGATTCATCGGCTCGTTTATCTTAATTGGCGTTATCGCGCTTCTGCTATCCCAGGTACTTGCTGTTGCAAAGGTGGCGCATGACCGCTTTGGAATGCTTTTGGCACTTGGCATTGGCGTAACGCTGTTTGCACAGTTTTTCATCAATATTGGAATGAATCTTGGGCTTGTGCCGGTAACTGGTATTCCCTTACCGTTCCTTTCCTACGGCGGCACTTCGCTTTTGGTCAACATGATCGCACTCGGTATTTTGCAGTCAATCTACATCCGTCGTAAGAAGATTACGTTTTGACTTGTTGACGATTGTTTCTGTGGCATGTATTATGTAATTAAGAATTCGAGGATACGCCGCGTACCCTTTTTTGTGCCAGGAGGGGAGAGGAAATATGGAAAATACCGGAGTAATTGCAACCGGCGGTAAACAATACGTGGTCAAAAGTGGCCAGACACTTCAGGTTGAAAAGTTGGCCGAGGAACCAGGCGCCACGCTTCAGTTTGAAGATAAATTAAACGGTAAGAAAGTGAATGCCACGCTTGTAGAGCATGGACGGGGCAAAAAAATTCAGATCATTAAGTTTCGCAATAAAACTCGCTACTTGCGCCGCGCCGGCCATCGTCAAGCGTACTCAAAGATTACAATCGGGGAGATTGGATGAAGTTTCTCACTGTAATTCCCTCTTTTTTTCGTGCCGTATATCAAGAGTCAAAAAAAATCGTGTGGCCTACCCGAACGGAGACGATCAACACGACGCTTGTGGTACTGGCGGCTTCCGGAATCGCAATGCTTGTGATCGGTATCGTTGATTTCGGTTTAACGCAATTGGTCGAAAAAGTTGTATTTGGGAGCATAAAATGACCGACGAATTTGACCTCAAAGAAGAAGAGCAAGCAGCGTCCTCTTCCACTCTTCTAACTCAAAAGCAGGCTGGTGAGCGTGGTTGGTACGTGATTCACACCTATTCCGGCTATGAAGACCAAGTATCGGAAAACTTGAAGCACCGAATTGAATCAATGGGTATGGACGACAAGATTTTTTCCGTGATTGTGCCGAAAGAGAAACAAATCGAAATCAAAAATGGCCATCGTAAAATCGTGGAGCGCCGCATCTTTCCCGGGTACGTATTGGTAGAAATGTTTGTAACAGATGACTCTTGGTATGTAGTGCGCAACACCCCAAACGTGACCGGCTTTATCGGTTTAGGCGTCCGCCCGACTCCGATGTCTGTGGAAGAAGTGGACAGAATCAAAAAGCGAATGGGCGTCAAAGAACCAAAATTCCAGATCGATTTGAAACTGAACGATTTAGTTCGGATTTACGACGGCCCACTCAAAGGATTCGAAGGAAAAGTAACCGACATTGACGAAGCAAAAGGCAAAATCAAAGTGCTCGTCTCGATGTTCGGGCGCGAAACACCCGTCAATCTAGATTCTCTGCAGGTTAAGAAAGTTTAGATGTTAATGCATTGTGATTTTTATAAACGCGAGCGTGTCGGATTTATTCCGCACGCGAGCATCATTGGAGAGAGGGAAGTAGCGAGCAAGGCGAGCGTTGAAGGGGGAGAACACGCTTTGGGTTCTTCCCCTTCAAAGTAGGTAATATGGCAAAAAAAGTTAAAATAATTATTACGATTCAGGCTCCTGCAGGTAAGGCAAACCCTGCGCCGCCGATCGGCCCGGCACTCGGCCAGCACGGTGTGAACATTATGGACTTTGTAAATAAGTTCAACGATCAAACACGCGAGTTAGGGGATACAATTATCCCAGCCGAAATCACGATTTTTGAAGACCGTACGTTTACGTTTCGCTTAAAAACTCCGCCAGCTGCAATTCTGTTGAAGAAAGCAGCGGGGCTTGAAACGGCCGCGAAAACACCCGGAAAAGAAAAAGTAGGTAAAGTCACGCGCGCTCAAGTGCGAGAAATCGCTGAGAGGAAGATGCCAGACCTGAATGCATCCACGCTTGAAGCGGCGGAAAAAATGGTGATCGGGACCGCGAACTCGATGGGGATTGAAGTAGAGGGGTAATAGCCAGAAAAAGAGGAAAGGTAAACGTTGCCCCCTCCGAATGCAAACAAAACCCGCCTCATGAGCGGGTCTTGTTTTACTCTCTTGCGAGAGGCGCTGCCGCCGTAGACCAAAGGAGGGGCCTGGCCTATAGCAGCAGCGCACTCACCGGAAAGTAATTTGAACGTAGTATAAACTTTTTATGGTGTCAAGCGAATATTGGATAAGCAACTTCATCCAATAACAGCTCAAAAGGGTAAGATGGAACTATGGATCCGCGGTTTTATTTGGCGGCCTTGAACGAACACCCGGGTTTCGGGCCGGTACGCTTAGCCATCCTCAGAGATTTGGTAAAGGGGGATTGGGAGCGGTTGTGGCGTGAAGATCCACCTCGGATTAATACGGAACTGAAACTCTATCTACGCGAAGCGCGCGCGCAGTTTACGCCACAAAAAATTGAAAAGGCGCTTGCTGCACATTCCATTCGCCTTGTATTGGCCGAGGATTCGGGTTTTCCGGCGCTCCTTACTCAAATTCCGACTCCACCATTATTCCTGTATATAAAAGGGGATATAGGTGCGCTTTCGCACGTTCCAATGGTAGCAATTGTGGGAACGCGTAAGATTAGCGCGTACGGGAAGAATGTTACTGAATTTATCATTGAACCGTTAGTGCGGGCCGGATGCGCCACGGTTTCAGGTTTGGCGCTTGGGGTGGATGCCGCCGTGCACCGCGCGACGCTTGCCCAAAAGGGGATTACCGTCGGGGCTTTGCCATGCGGAATCCTCAATGTATATCCGAGCTCTAACGAGACATTAGCGCGCGCTATAATTGAAAATGGGGGAGCGCTAATTTCCGAGCTTCCGATTCACTCCGCCGCTCTCAAATTCCATTTTTTACAGCGCAATCGTCTTATTGCCGGCTTGGCACCCGTGACGGTCGTCATTGAAGCCTACGAACATTCGGGCACGCAAATCACCGCCCGCGCCGCGTTGGAAGCGGGGCGCGAAGTATTTGCGGTACCTTCATCAATTTTTAGCCCGAGTGCTCGCGGCCCCCACTATTTAATTAAGGAAGGCGCGCGCTTACTGGACGATCCAGCCGACATTTTGGAAGAGCTTGGCCTTCATTCAAATACTGTGCGCGCGGCGTATGTCGCCTCTTCGTCTGAGGTAAGGGTTCTGAGAAATATGCCACTTGGAGAAGCAGTTGACCGCGACAGTCTCGTTAGTTTGGCCGGATTGAGTACGAGTGTGCTGAATGGGACATTAACCGAGCTCGAACTGAAACAAGTTGTTCGACAAGTGGGCAACAACCAGGTTGAACGTGTGATGGATTTTTCTGCGTGAGACGCGCTGTAATCGTTCCCCGCTCGCTTTACCCTTTGCATTGTGTGCTGTGAATTTGCTATCATCTTTACCCGTATGAGTATAAAAAATATTGTGATTGTCGAATCGCCTGCGAAAGGCAAAACAATTGAACGGTACCTGGGTACCGATTTCCGCGTTCTGGCCAGTTTCGGGCATGTCCGCGATTTGCCGACACGGGAGCTGGGGGTGGATGTCGAACATCAGTACGAACCGCACTATGTGATTCCTCCTAAATCGAAAAAAGTACTTGCCGATATCAAGGCAGCCGTTAAAGACGCCGACATATTGTACCTAGCAACTGACCTCGACCGAGAAGGGGAGGCGATCGCGTGGCATGTTGTTGAAGCGCTAAAAAGCGCCAAAAACGTAGGTCCCTTACCACCCGTCAAACGAATCACATTTAACGAAATCACCAAAACCGCTCTTCAAGAAGCCCTCAAAAATCCTCGGGCAATTAATTCCGACTTAGTGGATGCGCAACAAGCCCGGAGGGTCCTAGACCGGCTCGTAGGATATTCGCTTTCGCCGTTCTTATGGAAAAAAGTATACAAAGGGTTGTCTGCCGGTAGAGTGCAATCCGTCGCTGTGCGTTTGATTGTCGAACGCGAACGCGAGATTGAGGCCTTTCAGCCCCAAGAGTATTGGGTGGTGGCGGCCGAGTTATCAAAACATAAAGCAACGCAAACATTTACTGCGGAATTATTTGAACGCGCCGGAGTCAAACTTGAGAAGCTTTCGATTTCGAAAAAAGATGAGGCGGAGAATGTCCGTGGGGCACTTGAGGATGCGCTGTGGAGTGTACGCTCGGTTCAGACGCGCCAGGAGCGTCGTTTTCCATACGCGCCGTTTACTACCTCGACGCTACAGCAAACCGCCTCCAACCGTTTACGCTATTCGGCGCGGCGCACAATGCGCCTCGCGCAGGATTTATACGAAGCTGGGCATATCACTTATATGCGTACCGACTCGGTGGCAATCTCCTCTCAGGCGCAAAGCGCGATCCGCGTATTCGTGAAGGCCCAATTCGGGTCGGAATATGTCCCTGCCAATTCGCCCCGCTACACCACCCGTACGCGCAGAGCGCAAGAAGCGCACGAATCAATTCATCCGACCGACATCGCCCTTACCGCAACAAGCATTCCGCTTAGCAGTGAACATCAGACGCTCTACGAGTTGATTTGGCGCCGGACCGTCGCATCGCAAATGAATCCCGCAATCGTCGCCCTTACAACCGTAATCGTCGATGCGCGTACCGCCCAGGATGAGACCTTCGGCTTTCGCGCCACTGGCACATCGGTTGTTTTCGAGGGGGCATGGAAGGTGTGGCCGAGGGGGGACGAGAAAGCAACTCAATTACCCTCGCTTTCTCAAGCAGATACGCTTGATCTGAAAGAGCTTAAAACCGACCAGCATTTTACCGAGCCGCCCGCACGCTATAACGAGGCAACGCTTGTGAAGGCGCTTGAGGAGATGGGAATCGGTCGGCCATCCACGTACGCCCCGATTATCTCCACCATTCAAGACCGCGGCTACGTGCGACTTGAGGCGCGCGCCTTTCATCCTGAAGAAGTTGGTGGAATTGTGACCGACCTTTTGGTGGAACATTTTCCGGAAATCGTGGATTACGATTTTACTGCCACGCTTGAAGACAAGCTTGACTCAGTGGCGGCGGGGCAAACCGCGTGGACGCAAACGATCGATGAATTTTATAAGCCGTTCCAATTGCATTTAGCAGATAAACTGAAGACAGTGGAAAAGCGTTCTATCGTTGAAGAGCTTGATCGAAAATGTCCACAATGCGATAAAACGCTTGTAATCCGTATGGGGCGCTTTGGTAAATTCATTGCATGTACAGGTTTTCCCGAGTGTAGATTTAGCGAAGCGATTATCGAAAAAACGGGGATGAAGTGTTCTGAATGTAGCGAGGGTGACGTGGTCGAGCGCCGCACGCGCAAAAAAAGACGTTTTTGGGGTTGCTCGCGGTATCCAGATTGTAAATGGGCGAGCTGGACCAAACCAAAGGGAGAGCCAATAGCTCCGCCAGTTGGCGGATAGCAACTAGTTGCCAGTTTCCCGTTGCTCCATTACGGTATGAGTGTATGTCTATCTTGCCTAAATCAATCCAAGCAGTAATCGACCAATTTGCGCGCTTGCCGGGGATCGGGCCAAAATCCGCCTCGCGTCTTGTGTTTTATTTACTCTCTAAGCACCCTCAGGATGTACGCCAGTTCGGCGAGTTGCTTGGGAATCTAACCGAGAGTGTGGTGCTGTGCAGCGAATGTTACAACTGGTCCGATGCCCCCCGTTGCACCCTCTGTTCGAGCGAGGGTCGTAGCACGCACGAACTAATGGTCGTGGCTGACCCCTTAGACGTGGTCGCGCTTGAGCGTACGGGTTACGACGGACACTACTTTGTACTTGGGGGCGTGATCTCGCCCGTGCATGGGATTGGTCCGGATGAACTGCGCGTACGGCTGCTCTTAGAAAAGGTCACGCGCGAGAACGCCCAGTTGAAGGAAATCATCCTTGCGCTGGACCCTTCACTCGAAGGCGAGGCGACCGCCCTCTACCTCATGGAGCAACTTGAACCGTTCAAGTTGCGTATTACCCGTTTGGCGCGCGGCCTGCCGATTGGCAGCGATTTGGAGTACGCGGACGAGCTCACGTTAAAGCGAGCTATTGACGGGCGCCAAATGATTGAAAAAATATAAGAAAGTCCATAAGGGATGTCTATGAGTGATTATCTGTGCCCTAACTGCGGACATACCGACATAGCCCCTGGGCGTTGCCCGAACTGCGGGGAGCGCTTGGAGGCCCTTGCGGTAGACGACCAGGGACGAGTGAAAAAAGAGCGCGTGCACGAGCAAGACGGCTTGGAAAGGGATCATTTTGACGACGCAATCGAAGATTTCGACGTATTCGAAGAGGATGAAGAGTAAGCGCGCCCAGAGCGCAGGATTAACCGACTTCTTTTTATTCAACACCCTCACGCGTACGCGTGAACGCTTTGCGCCTCAGGCCAAAACGGCCACGCTCTACACCTGCGGCCCGACAGTGTACGCCACGCCGCACTTGGGGAATTGGCGCACGTTTGTATTTGACGACCTCCTGCGTCGTTTCTTGAGTTACCGCGGGTATCAGCTTATTCAGGCGATGAACCTGACGGATGTGGACGATAAAACAATTGCAGGCGCAACAGCACAAAAGGTTTCTTTAGCGGCGTTTACTGACCCGTTCATCAAAGCATTTCACGATGATCGAGCTCGCTTGGGGATCGAGGATGCCGAGCATTACCCCCGCGCAACCGAGTACATAGCCGAAATGGCACGCTTTGCCGCCGAACTTTTAGAGCGCGGATTTGCCTATCAAACTCCCGATGGCAGCCTTTATTTTTCTGTGAAAAAGTTCCGCGCGTATGGTTTACTTGCGCATCTTGAAGACCAAGAGCTGCGCCCCACTGGCCGGGTTAAGCACGACGAATACGAAAAGGAAGAGATCGCGGACTTTGCCCTCTGGAAGGCATGGGATAAAGAAGATGGGGACGTGTTTTGGCCCAGAGACGTCCAAAACCAGCCTGCCTCCGGATGGCCCGCGAGCATCCCGAAAGGCCGTCCCGGGTGGCATATCGAATGTTCGGCAATGTTACGCGCCTTGTTTGGAGCAAGTGTGGATCTGCATACCGGTGGAGTGGACAATATCTTCCCGCATCATCAAAACGAAATCGCCCAGTCCGAGGCACTGACAGGAAAACCACTTGCCCACTCCTGGCTGCATGTGGCGCACCTTACCTTAAACGGTGAAAAAATGGCGAAGTCCAAAGGGAATATCACAACACTTGAGGATGTGGTGAAAGAAGGGTTTGATCCTTTAGACGTGCGCTACCTTTTGCTTTCTGCCCATTATCGCCAGCCGCTTGATTTCACTGAGGATTCTTTGAAGGCAGCCCGTGGGGCGCGAGCCAGTCTGCGGGACGCAGCGCAGGGGTTGAAAATCGTTTCTGTATCTTCCGAGAAAGGACTTATCGCGCTTCAGCGCGTTGAACAAGCCCTCTTGGATGATTTAAACGTGCCCAAAGCGCTTGCGGTAATACACACGTTTGCAAAACAGGTAAAGGCAGACCCCACCATCGGTGGGGGTAAAGAATTCTTTGAGGCCTTAGAGCGGATTTTTGGTTTGGGCATTTTAGAGGAACTTATGGTACCGCAGAAGGTGAAAGAACTAGTTGCCAAGCGAGAAGAAGCGCGCACGGGTGGTAATTTTGTCCGCGCCGATGAACTCCGTCAAAAAGTAGGGGAGCTGGGCTTTCGCATCGAAGACACGCCCAACGGCGTGCGGATTTTCTCGAACTAACTAAATAGAATATCTACAAGTGAAGCGATAGCTAATTTGCTAATGTAACTTACGATCGTGAGTTACATTAGCTACTATAGTAGCTAAGAGAATATTATCGTAAAAGGAGCTATTTCGTGAAAACGGAAACGCGTGCCCAGATAAAAGGTGCGATTGTAGATGTTGTGTTGCCGCTTCTTGGCATGAGCGCAGTGTTAACGCTTGCAGTGATTGCACCGAATGCTCTCAGAATAGTCGACATCTTTGGCAGAGAACAGCGGTTTACGCCCCGACAACTGCGACACTCATTACAAAACCTAAAGCGCCGCGGATTCGTGCAACAGGTAGGAACGCGCACGTCATGGGAATACAAACTGACTCCAAAGGGGAGGGTTCTGCTCAAGAAGCACCACATCGAGCACCTTACCATTCCCAAACCCGATGTGTGGGATGGAAAATGGCGGATTGTTATTTTTGATATCCCCGAGCGGCTGCGACCCAGCCGAGATGCCCTTCGACAGAAACTGCGCTCGTTGGGGTTTGCGTATCTTAACTTAAGTGTTTGGGTTACTCCCTATGAATGCCAAACGCATATTAATGCGCTGAGTGATTATTACCGTGTTGGTCGCTACGTTCGCTATATTCGCGCAGATTATTTTGATGGTGAAGACGTAATCAAGCACCGCTTCTTTGACGTATAGACGTATAAAGTTTTGATCACATAACTCACGATCGTGAGTTATGTGATCTCTTGTGTGGGGATTGCGAGAGATAGAGTTCTCACTTACTTAACCTCTTTATATCGAGTAAAGTATATCTGTTTTAACCACTAGGGACTTGACAAACCAAGTCCTTTGTGGTATAAATGTACATTCCACAATTAGGTGGATGGAAATCGTACCTTTCAGACAGAACATAAACAAAAAGGAGAGAAGCGAGCAGAGTCTTGGCTAGGGACTGTGGGGATTGGGCTTTAAATTTTTAGCCCAGATTATCGCCCTTTTCCCTGGCCAAGACCCTGCCCGTTTTCGTTCAGAAGACGAACGGTCAGAAACCATTCCGTCGCAGGAATAAGGAGGCATACGAGATGCGACGAAGTTCATTGACAATCAAAACAGCTATTTTACTGGTGGCCCTCCTGGGAGCACCAGTAACAGCACCCGCCCAGGTGGGCGTTGTCGAAGGGATATTCATATGGCAGGCGATCAAAAGCCTGTTCAAGCAGCCTTCGACCGTTCGGCAGTTGGGGACCGAACCTCAACTCATGCCCTATTTCTCCGGAATCAACCCCGGAGACCCCGTCGTCCTGGAAGCAGGCGACATACAGACAATCGTGCCGTGGTTTGCGGCCGGCGACAGGGATTGGGAATGGGTTCAGTGGAAGGTCGTGGATGAGTTCGGCGCCATGCGGCGCTTCAAACGCGATCGCAAGCAGGCGCGAACTCAAGCGGAGCTTCTGAACAAAGAGTTCCGCAAAGATTGCCCGGCTTGCAAGTCGGGTAAGAAGGACGAGGTCCACACCTGTGATCCTGTCCAGGAGTCCTGGGGTACCGAAGTTCGTTTTGCGCAGCCGGGCTACTACTTCGTAGATGGTGCGGCGAAGCAATCCGGACGCGGGGCTCTTTCGGCTCCTGCGTCAGCCAAAATATTAGTTCTTTCTCCTAAGAGTTACGACCTGTATCTCAAAGAGAAGGAACGAAGGCTGTTGGCAGGGACGTGGAATCCGTACGGTGACAAAGGGTTGACCCCTGACGAGTTGGAGACACCTCCGATTCGGAGCGATTCCAACGGGGGTTCTGACCTGGGAAAACCTAACGGTAAGCAGCCGATCACAAGCGAAATGCACACCCCGCCGGCCACACCCAAGCTGTATTTGCAGAACGTATGGGATGAGCAGGGGAACGAGGTGTACAAGCGCGCGATCGACGAAGGGATTCGGGCAGGTAAGGTCGAGATGACCTTCCGACGGCTCCTGATCAAGGCTACTGTTGGGTCAACTACCGAATACGTGCACTACGTAGTTGCACGGGATGGAAAGCTGCTGGGCGAAACGAGGAGTCGCAAGGCCAAGGATTTCTCCCTGGACCTCGCGCTCCCAGCCAAGCCCGGCACATACGTCATTGGTGTGGCGGCCGTCGATAAGGACGGCATCGAGTCACAAGCGACCAGAATCGAAGTCACGATCAAGTGAGGAAGACCATGAAGAACTTAAGGATTCTATTCGGCATCATGCTGGCGCTTCTTGCGCTAGCCACGACCACACTTGCCCAGATGTCGACCAACGATATCCGCCAATTCGGCGGGCATCGCGTTCGAAACGACGAGATCAACTGGGCGAACGGCGAACGACCCCTGATCGTCGAAGAGTCGACAATTTTGACCATGGATCGTGGCAAGCTCGGCATGGTTCCAGTTCGGTTCGAGCCGGGCGACACGGTACTTGGGTACCTGAAAAGGTCAGATAGCGTCTACGACTACTACACCACGAGCAGATTCCAGTGGTGCGGCAACAAGACGATCGGGGAGATCAGGGTCAAGCGGAAGAGCAACCCCAAGGTTGTCCAGGCGCCAGCTCCTCCCCGCGAGGAACGGCTTCCGCCTCCTCTGCCCCCCACCGAGAACCACATGACAATGACGAGTACCATCTACATGGGTGATACCAATGTTAACGTCACCTCGGGCGGCGGCGGAGCTGTAGCAGAGCGTCCGCTTCCACGGGCAACGATCATTGCCGGACTCGGTGGTGGGGAAGGCGTTTCGCTTTCCTATGCCGCGGGCTCGAAGTTCAGCAACGAAAATACCGCCTTCGGCGGTAATGGTGCAGCCGCCGCGGCAGCAGCTGCAGTTGGTGTTACTGCTGCAGTTACGCCGACATCCGGCGCAGCAGCTGGCCAAGGTGCCACCTCGGGCGCGAGCTCGGGTGGGAACAACAACCAAGGCCGCGGGCGGATGCGGATTCGACCCCCTGTCCGTGCTCGGACCTGACCTGTCCCTTATGTCCTGCTACCGCAGGGCAGACGACCCTCCTCATCGGAGGGGGGTCGTCTCACTTTCCCTCTTCTTCAATTATGGAGGAGAGAGAGGGTGGTCCACATTTTTACTCAATTAGGTATATACTAATTGTGGTAGGTCGATCCCTCTAAATAGAAAAAACAAGAGGAGTTATATATGAACAAGGATACGCTTAAAGGTTTCGGCGTCGGCTTGGCAATCGTTGCGGCACTTGGTTCAACCGGTTTGGCGCTTGCGGACTCTAGTTCGACAAGCTCTACCTCTGGAACATCAAGTGTTGCCGTCGTCGCTCCAAACGGTGGCGCAGCTGCTGCCGCAAGTGGTAGCGCGTCAAGTTCTAGTGCAGCTTCTGGGAATACTACCTCATCCACAAGTGCAACGTCAGGTACTTCTAGCGTTGCAGTTGTTTCCCCTTCAGGGAGTGGTTCAGGTAGTGGCAGTGCAGGTAGCTCGGCATCAGCAAGTGCAGGTGCAGGCTCCAGCTCTGCTTCTTCCAGTGCTGCTGGGACAAGTGCGGCAGCCGTAGCATCTGCCAAAGAAACAAAGGCAGAAGCAAAAGCCGAAGTAAAGGCTGAAGTAAAGAAAGACGAGAAAAAGGTTGCACAAGGCCCGACGACTGCAAAGTCGTTACCCAAGGCCGGTGCAGCGGATGTAGTCTTCCCCTTACTTGTTTCTTCCGCGGGTACAGCGTTCTACGCTTACCTTCGCAGCAAGAAACAGTTGGCTGAAGCCGCGTTCGCTTCCGTTACACAGTAAACTGTCTGAACATAAGTGAGGGATTCAATCCTAGTGAGCAAAACCCCGTCGAAAGGCGGGGGTTTTGCTGTATCGCCAGAACTATACCATCTCAGAAACGCTCAGCTGCACCACCGTGCATCTTCGCTCGTCCTCGGCCTGCGATCCCGATGCGCCCTAATTCTACGGGCGGTTCGGGAACCATGGT
>JAGVHQ010000015.1 GCA_020056565.1 Candidatus Berkelbacteria bacterium | reverse complement strand
ACACCAATTGAGCATCTACCATATTTAGAATATACTCACCTTACTCGATCCGCTATGGAGCGGAGTCCTTGAATACTTGAATAGGTGAATATCTCATGAAGTTAGTTCTCTCGCTAGGCAGGTTCTTATCCGTGTCCGTCGCCATGGTCGTCTCATGTGCCGGCTGTGGAGGATTAGGAAGTAACGGCGCTCCTTCCTTCAAAATCGTAACGGTCAGTGTCCCGAACGGCAGCGTTGGGGTCAACTACTACGCAGCGCTTGAAACGTGGACCGGCGTTGAACCATACCGCTGGACAATGAGCGTGGGTGCGCTTCCTCCCGGATTGACGTTCAACGTGTTCTCCCACGACTCTTTCCGCGCTGTGATCACTGGCATACCAACCGCAAGCGGGAGCTTCCCGTTCACTGCTGTTGTGACCGATGCCCGAGGGAACCGGGCACAAAGGAGCTTCACGCTCGTGATTGGGCAACAGCGAGCGACCCCCCGCTGGAGGATTACGGCCTCGATCCCAAGAGTGCGATCAGCCTGGTCAATCCCGACAGTGTATGACGTAGCTCTGAAGATCAGCACCTCAGAACACTTCTTACCATTCGGAACCGCTGAGGAGTTCTGGGTATCGGGAATCCAATCAGGTACGGAGTACGTAGAAATCGACCTGGGGTTCGACTACGTCGTGTATGAGACGTTCAGGATAAAGATCGAGGCGGTCATTGATCCGGATACCTCGATCAATTCCGGAACAGCTACGACTCTTTGGTTGTTCCAAGGACTCCCTTCAGAACTCGAGACACCCATCGAACGCGAGTGGACTGTGAATGTCGGGTTTAACGGACAAGGCCCGAATCGGACCCAAATCGTGCATCGCTTCTCGGCGGTGCGAATCCCTTAGCAGGACAAGGGCGCCCGCCGCGGGCGCCCTTAAAACTGCCATTCAATGGAACCGCGTTCGTCTGTTCTCAGAACATCTGCACCGGTTTTTTGGAGACGATCAAGGGCTTCTTGGGTCGGGTGGCCGTACGAATTTTTTGCTCCAACTGATATGACGGCCGTCTGGGGAGTCACAGCCTGCAGAAACTCGTCGCTGGAGCCGTATTTAGAACCGTGATGGGCGACTTTTAGCAAATCACAGTCAAGCGAGATGTTTTTTTCTTTCGCAAACGTGAGGATCTGCTGCTCTTCGGCAGCGCCGATATCAGCCGCCAAAAGCGCGCAACGATTATTAGCAGAAACTTTCAAAACAATCGCGGCGGTATTGGACTGTGTCGGATCTGCTCCGATATTAACGCCTGTCGGGTACAACACACGAAACGCAACGCCGTCCAGCTCCCACTCCATCCCCTCTTGTAATTGCGAATAGGGGAGTGCGTGCGAGCTGATTTGGGCAAAGAAATCTTTGGTTGTATCGGTCTGGTGAATCGCGCCGCTTGCAAAAACCTGCCCGACGCGGAAGCGCTCTAACACGTCATCTAAACCGCCGATGTGATCGGCATCCAAATGCGAAGAAATCACCGCGTCTAAACGATTACTCCATAAAGGTACCGCGCGTCCCAATTGTGAAAGTACAACGCGGTTCGGCCCGCCATCCACAAGCACCCTCCGATGATGCGGAGTTTCCACGAGAATCGCGTCCCCTTGCCCGATATCAAGCACGGTGATTGTGGCCGCGCCGGGCCGGACAAAAAGCGCAAACAACCCAATCGCCACCACACAGCCGGCTAAAAATCCCGCCCCGATTATTTTCCAACGGTTTGTTTTCGTGTCCTCATCCATAACACTCCCACAAGCATAAACAGTATAATCCACCACACGTACTCCGGGATGCTCGATTCAACAAACGCATAGGGGAGTCGGAGCACCTGCTCGGTAACGAAAACAATCCACCATAAAGGCACAAGCACGAGCGCCCCAAAAATATTTCCGACAATCGGGATTGCGGCTGTGGCAATCGCAAGCGTGCCGAGGCCCATCGCAGCAGGCACGATCGGTAATATCAATACGTTCGCAAGCGGGCTAACAAACGAGAGCCGCCCAAACGTGCCAATGATGCGCGGAAGCGTGACCGCGGTTGCCGCAAGCGTTGCCGAAAGCGGCTCGGCAAACACCTGAGGGATTTTCCGCGCGTGTAATGGCCGGTGAAAAATCGGCCCCAATATCAACAATCCGCCAGTTGCTAAAAACGAGAGTTGCCAGCTTAAATCCACCACCAGCGCGGGGTTCACGAGCGTCATCCCGACTGCGACCAACCCGAGCGCGGGCAGGGCATTTGCCGGCCGGCCAATTAGTTCCCCGAATACAAGTACCCCACCAAAAAGTGCAGCCCGCACTACCGTGGCCGATGCACCGGAAAACAAGACAAACGCTCCCACAATCAAAGCGCTCACCAGTGCGTACCCGCTCAAACCGACAAGTACGATCAGCGGCCGCAAGGCCCGAATCAGAATTGAAATGTTATAGCCCGAAAGGGCCACAATGTGCGAGACGCCTGCTTTGGCAAACTCATCATAAAGTGTCGGGTCAATCGCTTTTTGATCGCCCCACAAAAGTCCGCCGAGCAAGCCCGCGTACGGCTCGCGAATCGTTTGGACCTGCTTACCTGCAAACCGACGCACGCGCCTAAGCGCGGCCATGGGGGAGTTGAGCGGTTCGAGCGTTGGGTCAGAAATCGCGGTGCCGAAAGAGAATTCACCCCAGACATTCGTACGCAGATTCTTTACCCGTACCGATTCTTTCCCAAACTGCGGTAGGGGATTCAGCACCCCTTCGACCAGAATCTCATCCCCCACTTCCAGTGATTTTGATTCGGCCACGCGCAGCGCAAGGCGAGTGGGGCGGCCGAAGGCGCGGGTTGTAATCACGGCACTTTGCGTTTTTTTGAACGTCAGCGGCGCTTCCACTACCGTCGCGTGCACTCGCGTGTTTTCACCGTAGGGCAGTAGGGGAGTGCGAAAACGAAAAACCACCGGCGCAAGCGCGGCGGCAATAAAAAATGCGGCAAGGGCCGCAGCAAACGCGCGCAAGCGAAAAGAACGCACAAGAAAAAACCCTACGAGCGCCACTCCCCCACTCACCCACACTAAAGGTGGCAAAAAAGTATATACTGCCGCAAAACATCCGCCGAGCCAGCCGAAGACAATCGCGAAAAAAATTATCCTATTTTGCATATTTGCTTTATTCCGCAAGTAAATACTCTTCGGTACCATTCGCTCGCGCTCCAGCGGCGCTCGCTACTGCATCGCCCGCTTGCTAACCCCGCTTCGCGGAGACCAATCTTAGCTGCGCGGTTCGAGCTACCTCAGAGCAATTACTTGCTTCAGACCATGCCATTGAGGAACATACGCAGCCGAGCGCACCCCGGTGCCCTGTTATATTATTGCCGCAAGGCAATTAACAGGGATCGCGAGAGCGAGTACCGAGGGAGTCCCGCGGTGGCGGGACGAGCGTTTCCGAAATGGTATGGTTCTGATGCTGCTGGCTTTACTCAAACCGCTCCTCCCTTTAGAATACGCTTTGAATACCATGACAACACACGATCAAAAAAATTTGCACCATCCATCGAACAAAAAGGAGTTGGGCGAGCTCAAGACAAAGATTAAAGAATTGGAAGATGGTTGGAGACGCACGCAGGCGGATTTTGAAAACTTTCGCCGGCATGTGGAAGCCGAACGGCAAGAAACAGCGCGTTTTGGCGTTGGGCAGATGATGCTTAAGCTCGTACCGATTCTGGATAATTTCCGGCGTTCAGCGGCGCATATTCCGGCTGATCAGCAAAACTCAGAGTGGATTAAGGGAGTCCAGCTGATCGAAAAACAGTTAGAAACTACGCTTAAAGAAGAAGGCCTTGAGGAGATTGTGGGGGAGGGCGAGTTTAACCCCCACTTGCACGAAGCAATCTCCCACGAACCGCACGATTCAGTTCCCGCCCATCATGTGATTGCAGTAGTGGAATCGGGCTGGAAGGTGGGCGAAAAAGTCCTCCGCCCTGCTAAGGTTAGGGTTTCGAGCGGAGCTTCTCTTGGGGACTATCACTCCGCGGAATAGATAACGTTCAACGTCGCTTTATCAATAAGGGCAGACGCAGACGCTTCCTCTTTCACAATTCGTACTCCGACCTTTGAGTCATTGATCTCAATAGGGAGGGATAGTGTTCTACGTTCGGCTGCAGTAGCACAGGATAAGTAACCGTATGATCCATCGGGTTTGTAAGCTTGTGTGGGTAAATCCTTACCAAAACGAATCCATTGCTGGAATTCAGTGAATGAATACAAACCTAAGCCAGAAGTACAAATCATATTCAAATCAACTTTTGCGCTAATAATCTTTTTCTCATTGATACTTGTCGGAATATCAAAATAAATTTCTGCTACCCCTGCTCCCCTTTCCCATCCCTCACTTTGTTTGCTTACCGCACAGAATTTCTCGTCTTTTTCCTTAAGGAGTCCTCCTATACAGTCTTCATTTAGATCAAGCGGTCCAGCTGGTACAGAAGGTCCGCTTTGTTCTTTGTAACCTTGTATGGCGGAAGATGGAGCTATTTCAGCACTTTTGTTGCTAGAACCGGCTGTTATTGGTTCGCTTGTATTATTATTGGATAGTTGTTTGGTTACGAAATACACCCCTGTAACGACGAGTGTTACAAGCAGTACTCCAATAACCACTAATAAAATCTTATTCATTTTCTTCCTCCAACAAGACTATTATACTCTCAATTGTTCTTGCTTTTTGCTCTTGACCACCCTGCGCCAAGGTTACGGAGTGGTCTTCGCCCCGTACCCTACATGGTACAGGGCTTGACACAATGTAAAGTAGACTTTACATTGCAAATACATATCTAAAAAGTTCACAATAGAAAAGGAGTAACGATGGCAAAAATTATTGGTATCGACCTAGGAACGACAATGTCCGCCGTGGCGGTCATGGAAGGCGGCAAAGCAAAGGTAATCCCGACATCCGAGGGACCAAACCTCTGCCCTTCGATTGTAGCGATTGCTAAAAACGGCGAGCGTTTGGTGGGCTTGACTGCCAAACGCCAAGCGATTACAAACCCCGAAAATACGGTTTTCTCGGTAAAACGCTTTATCGGGCGGCGCTGGGACGAAGAAACCGTTCAGCGCGATCGCGGCTTTGTGCCTTATAAAATGGTCAAGGCCGAAGACGACTCGATCAAGGTTGTAATGGGCGATAAAGAATACACGCCCCAGGAAATCTCGGCCTTCATTTTGCAAAAATTGCGTACGGATGCCGAGGCCTACCTCGGTGAAAAGGTAACCGACGCGGTCATTACCGTGCCGGCCTACTTTAACGACTCCCAACGCCAAGCCACCAAAGACGCGGGCACGATCGCGGGCTTAACTGTCAAACGGATTATCAACGAGCCGACCGCTTCCGCGCTGGCGTATGGGCTGGATAAAAAGAAAGAGGGAACCGTGGCGGTCTTCGACTTTGGAGGCGGCACGTTTGATATCACTGTGTTGGAAATTGGCGATGGCGTGTTTGAGGTTAAATCCACCAACGGCGATACCCACCTCGGGGGGGATGACTTTGACCAACGGATTATGGACTGGCTGATTGACGAATTCAAAAAAGAGCAAGGCGTGGACATTAAAACAGACAAGATGGCGCTCCAGCGCATCAAAGAGGCGGCCGAAAAAGCAAAGATTGAGCTTTCCACGAACCTTGAGACGGAAATCAATTTGCCGTTTGTGACCGCCGACCAATCTGGGCCGAAACACTTAGTGGCTAAACTCTCACGCGCTAAGCTCGAAGAACTCACCCATGAGCTGATTGAGCGCACAACCAAACCGGTGGAGCAGGCGCTCTCCGACGCCAAGCTTGAGACAAAAGATATTGATGAAGTCCTGCTCGTGGGGGGGATGACGCGCATGAACGCGATTTACAATCACGTCAAAAAGCTCTTTGGCAAAGAACCGAGCAAGGGCGTCAACCCTGACGAAGCCGTGGCAGCGGGCGCTGGTATCGATGGGGGCGTGTTGGGCGGCGAAGTCAAAGACTTGCTGCTGCTGGACGTTACTCCGCTGTCGCTGGGCATCGAAACACTCGGAGGCGTTGCAACCAAATTAATCGAGCGCAACACCACGATCCCCACCTCAAAAACGCAAACCTTTTCGACTGCCGCCGACAACCAAACCTCGGTTGAGGTGCATGTCGTGCAAGGTGAACGCGAGATGGCGGCCGACAACCGCACGCTCGGGCGCTTTTCGCTCGAGGGAATTCCACCCGCACCGCGTGGCGTGCCCCAAATCGACGTCACCTTTGATATTGACGCGAATGGCATCTTGCACGTATCCGCTAAAGATAAAGCAACCGCCAAAGAGCAAAAAATCACGATCACTGCTTCTTCGGGCTTAAGCAAAGAAGAGGTGGAAAAGATGCGCGCCGATGCGGAAACGCACGCGGATGAAGACAAAAAGCGGCGCGAAGCAATCGAGGTTAAAAACACGGCCGACACCCTAACCTACACCGCTGAAAAAGCCCTCAAAGATGCGGGCGATAAGGTATCAGCCGAGATTAAAAAGGACGTTGAAGAAAAAATCGCTGCGGTTAACAAGGTGAAAACAGGCGATAACATCGAAGAAATCAAAAACGCAACAGAAGCGCTTTCAACCGCAATGCAAAAAATCGGCGAGGCGATGTATGGAGGCGGACAACCCAAAGAGGGTGAGCAGCCGGAGAAACCGAAAGAAGACACATCGAAACCAGACGAAGAGCCGCCCACGCCCCCGGATCCGTCTAATCCGCCACCTGAAACAGACACAGAAGAGAAAGACAAAAAATAATGCATACATGGAGGGGTCAGAGACAGAATGGAGAACTGAGAACGAAGAACACAGAATGGCACAGAATGCAGGTTCTTCTTTATGCCGGTGTGGGGATTGTGTTGGCGCTCACCCTTGCCGGATGTTCGCGTAAACAAGAGGCAACTCCCACGCCTGAAGTAAGCGTGTCTGCCACCCCAGCACAGGAGATGGGCATCACGCTCGCTACGATTGACCCAACAACGATCGGTGCCACGGATCAGAACCTCGGCACCGCCCGGGAAGTAATGGCCAAGTGGAAGGGTACGACTAACTTCGAGCTCTATCACCTGGCGATTGATTTTGGGCAAGACCTCACGGTAGGGGAAGCGGTGGAAACATACACATTCTCTTCGCCGGAAGACCCAGGAAGCTGGTGGAATGTGACCATTTCACAACGTGACGGTTCAGTTGTACGTACGACGATCCCGCGCGAGGACTATCTGACAGGAGAACAACTCGAACCAATTGATCCAAAATACTGGCAAACGAACTGGGTCAAGGCGTTTCAAATAGCCGAGGCCGCGGGCGGGGCGCAATTCCGCGCTCAGAATACTGATGTGGAGGTAACTGCAAAGCTGGGAACCGGCACATCCAGAGGCTGGCTCTGGTGGGTTATCGAATATAGCGCCCCGGACGGCACAGCGAAGCAATTTCGCCTTAATCCCGCGGATGGTGCGCTTGCGGATGAGCTCGGTAGCCCTTTAGAGGGCAACGCTTCTACCAGTACCCCACCCACTTCATCGAGTACAGTTGTTGCAACCCCCACGTCCGCGTTTCCACAATGAAAAAGTAGCCAGTGACCAGTTGCCTGTTGCCAGCTCGGATCTTTTCTTTCCACTTGCCGTCGCTTGCTACCGGCTACTGGATACTGATAACTAACCCATGAACGATTATTATTCTATTTTAGGTGTTAAGCAGGATTCGGGTGCGGATGAAATTAAACGCGCTTATCGAACACTCGCGCGCAAATTTCATCCTGACGTTGCCACCTCCGGTGAAGCTGAAGAAACGTTCAAAAAGATTAACGAAGCGTACAATGTTCTCTCTAACCCGTTAAAGCGCGCAGATTACGACCTAAAGCGTCGACCCAAAGGCGCGTCGGAAGCCGATCCAGGGCAATTTCGGCGCTTGGTGGCTGAAGCAATCTGGCGCGTATTCTTATACGCGCTCATTGGTGGGGTAGCCGGGGTGGCAATCGAATCCGCACTCGTCTGGCTTGCGCAAACTGAACCGATTGGCTTTTTCAATATCCTAGGTGGGATGCTTGCAGGAATCTTCACCGGATTAGTGTGGGGGATTGATCAAAACTTTGTTGTCGAGACATTTCTGGGAGAAGGTTCGCTTGGGCGCACGTTTACTTTTCTACGCACCGTAATTTTCGCAAGCGCCTTGGCATATTTTTTGGGCCGCATCGTCGGCTTTGGTGAGCTGGCGATCGGAGCAGAGAATGCAGGCATGCCGACCATGCTCGCAAGCGCGATTGGAATAGTTGTTGGCGCAGTACTTGGTTCCGACGGCGAGGCAGTAAGAAAACTATTTTCCGGGATGGGGCGGTTCGAGCTCTTCTATACACTGCTTCGAGGATTAATGATTGCTGCGATCGCAGCCGCGGTCGCGGGGGTCTTCACGCTCATGGCACTACGCTTTGGCGTGGAACTTGTTAATTGGCCATGGCTGGTGTGGGTTGGTTTTTCGCTCGGAATGATCATCGGCTCGATGCGCCCGCCGAACCTTGCCGCCTATGCATCGTATGCGTCCGCCTCAGTACGTACGACACTTTTCGCCTTAATAGTCCTTGGAACCTTGCTGATTGGCATCACACTTGGTATTATTGGGCGTGACTTTTTTAGCCCATATCTGTAGTATAGGATT
>JAGVHQ010000057.1 GCA_020056565.1 Candidatus Berkelbacteria bacterium | reverse complement strand
CTTGTATTTATCAATAGTGTGCGGGTTACATAATCTCTCAGGGCGCTTTATTGGAGCGGCTTCGCCTTCCAAAGCGCTTGCAAACCCGTCGAGATCACGTAACCCGCACAGGCTTATCTACTGTTTGGTGGAATCCTCGGAGCACAGGGCACTAGTTCCATTATTCTCAACCTGATACGCTGAAGCTGTGACGAGTGCGAAGCTTCGTAAAATATTTATTGATTTTTTTGAAAAGCGCAATCATACAAAACATGCGCCGAGTTCCCTTGTACCCCTCGACGACCCCTCAGTGCTCTTTACGACCGCAGGGATGCAGCAGTTCAAGCAGTTTTATACAAATCCCGATAAAAGTAAAAGTAAGCGATTGGTTACGATTCAGCCCTGCTTTCGCACTTCTGACATTGACGAGGTCGGGGATGACACGCATCTGACTTTTTTTGAGATGCTGGGAAACTTCAGTTTCGGCTATACAGAAGCTAACAGATCAAAGTCCAAAGAGAAAAATCAAGAAAACACGTCATATTTCAAAGAAGATGCGATTCAGTGGGCATGGGATTTTGTGACAAGTACGCAAGGGTTGGGAATCGACCCTGCCCGAATTGAAGTATCGGTATTCCGAGGAGAAAAGAATATACCTTTAGATGATGAATCAATCCGGATTTGGCGCAAAATTGGTGTTCCCAACGAAAAAATTAAGCTTGGTACTCGCGAAGATAATTTTTGGGGACCAACGGGGCTCGAAGGCCCCTGCGGCCCGACAACCGAACTCTATGTTGATGGAATCGAAATTTGGAACCTCGTTTTCAATGAGTACTACCAAGATGCGGATGGGAACCTGATTCCGGCGCAATATAAAGGAGTGGATACGGGTATGGGGCTGGAACGGCTCCTGGCAGTCCTCAATGGCAAAAAAACCGTCTTCGAAACTGAACTGTATTTTGATTTAATCGAGAAGCTGCGCCCTCTCGGGCTCGCAAAAGAAAAAGAACGAATCATTGCTGATCACGTCAAAGGAATTATTTTTCTGATTAACGAGAACCTTGAACCAGGCAATCTCGGTCGGGAGTATATACTAAGGCGCTTGCTTCGCCGTGTAATGATTATTGAAGGCGTATACGCGCAACTCTTAGCGCTGTGTAATCTGGTTTTCGAAATGTATCAGACCCAGTATCGATTCAACCCTGGGGTACAAGAGCGTTTGACCTCGATTCTTGAGCGAGAATGGATACAATTCTCTAAAACGTTAGAAAAAGGAAAGGTATACATTTCTAAACTAAATACGACTCGTTTGAGTGGTGAAGAAGCATTTCGGATTTATTCAACCTACGGAATCCCTATTGATGCTCAGAAGGATTTGCTTGGTGACGCTACGGTCGTTGACAGTGCCGGCTTCGAACGTGAGTATCTCGCCTCTTTTGAGGCACACCGGTCAGTTTCACGCGCGGGTGTAGCACAAAAATTTGGTGGACACGGACTGATTACCAAGGGAGGCGAAATATCCTCGGATCTGTCGCCTCAAGAGTACGAGAAAGCACTCCGTAACCACACGGCAACGCATCTCTTGCACGCAGCATTACGAGCGGTTCTTGGAGAGTACGTGCAGCAAAAAGGCTCAGATGTTGCGCCGGAGCGTTTACGGTTTGATTTCACATATGAGCGGGCTTTAACGGAAGAGGAAAAGAAACGAGTTGAAGCATGGGTCAATGCCCGAATCAAAGAGGATGTGCCGGTTAACTTTACCCAAATGGATAAGGGAGACGCCCTGCGCTCGGGAGCACTCGCATTCTTTCCGGAGCGTTATCCCCAGAAGTGTAAAGTATATACTATTGGAGATCAAGGGCATCAGATCTCCCAAGAATTGTGCGGTGGTCCCCACGTTACTCATACCAGCGAAATTGGACACTTTGCGATTACGAGCGAAAAATCATCTTCCGCCGGCGTACGTCGGATTAAAGCAGTTACCTCAAATCAATACTGACAACTTTCAAGTTAAAGGTATATACTTCACTGATTAATATATTCAGTTCGATGAGCGCGGGCACGTGCAATCAGCATCCATAGTAATCCCACTCCTGCACCGATTCCTGCAACTGCCAGAATGATCGGTAGCCAGGGAGGGTTGGCCGGTTGCTTGGCAGGTGGTACGAGTGTGGGGGTAGGAGCAGTGGTAAGGACCCGTGCCGGTTTTGCCGGTTGAAATGTGCCGGTTGAGATATTCGGCTTCTGTTTTTCAGCTAAACTCGTCAGTACGGAGAGTGCCGAAAGAGCGGGTGTGGGAGAAGCGTCCGAACCAGCCAATGAAGACGAGCCTGCCTCGGTGGCAGACGGGCCTGGAGGAGAAGCTGAAGCAGAGACCGGCGTGCCGGAGTCTAGTGTGCCGGATGCCGGCGCCCTCGGGGTGCGGGTAACCGTTTGGGTTGCAGCCGAACTACCTGTTCCGGTCACTGACGGGCTGGGTCCGGGCGTGTTCGTTGATCCCCCGCCAGGGGTATTGGTTGGCGTCGGGGTTTCGGTGTGTCCCCGCCCAGATTGGGAAACCTCAACAATGAGGGGGGAATCGGGGACGGAGAGCGTAAGTGTTGTTTGATTCGGATATTGGCCCAAGGGAGTAGCGGAGAGGAGCGGATTATACACAGTTAAGGTTGCGCTTGTCCCGAAAGAAAGGGTCAGTTCGCGCGCACGCACTTGGTCTGTACTCGGCATGCCATCTTCAAGCCAAACAAGAATATAAAACGTGCCGTCCCGTTTTTGCAACAAAAGGTGTTCGACTCCATTTAAGTTACCAACAAACTCATAATCAAGTGCGCCGGTTACAAAATCTTCCCCGGGGTCTTTGAGGACAGTAATTATATTTTTAATCGCGGAGAAAGCCGGTTTGGGGGAGCCATCTCCCCGTAAAACGCCCCAATAAAACCCACCGAAGCGCGGGTGAGGACGGGGAGTTTCAAAATCAGCGAAAGCGTAAATGAACGTGTGTTTGAAACCCATGTCGAACAGTGCAGCGAGTCGGCGTAGAAGATATTTGGCCTGCACTGTTTCACTGACATAAAGCCCGAACGGATCGGTTGTGCCTGCGGGGGGCGCAAGATAACCGGTTTCTGTCATCCACAATTGCCGCTCGGTATTCGGCGCGCGGTAGGGTGCGCCGAAGTGTTGGATATTTTCCGCCAGCCACGCTGTGGGCAAAAGCGATGAGTTATTTGTCCAGTAGTCGTTGTAGTAATGAATGTTGCCGTAATCGACCCATTGTCCTAAGTCGCCGACCCCTACTTCTCTACCGAATTCGGAAAATGTCGGCCCGAGAACCGGAATGTTCGCCGTGAGCGGGTCGGCTTTAAATGCGGTATATAAATCGCGAGTGTAATTTCTGAGCGTTTCTTCCCAACCGAGCGGAGGCGTGTTGTTTTCCCAGTACCCGCGGTTGTTATATTCGTTTGGACCTTCTACGCCCTCCACTACTTCAATCATACGTTTGACCTCGTCCAGGTATGTTTGCACAGGGACAAGATGATCAGATGGGCGCGGGTTAAGTATCGCGATGTCAAAGCTGCACAAGCATGTAATCCCCGCCGCCTTCAGCTCAAGTAGTTTGCGGTCATGATAAGGACGTGGCAGGAGGAAATCGCGGATATGGCGGATCCCGATTTCAATCAAGCGGGGTTTTAAAATCGTGTCAAAGTGTTCGTAGGGAGGCTGCTCGCCGAGGTAGTTATTGAATCCGATTGAATCTACAAACGTATCCGCACTTTGGGCTGGAACAAGCGCGGCTTGCGGACCTTGGCGTACCATAAAGGTGCGTATAACAAAGGCCCCGGCCGCAATCAACACAAGAGCCAAGATACTTAAAATAAACTTCATAAAAGATGAGTTGCGCATTCTTCTTTCACTATACCTAATACGGAACTCCATGTAAGGCGATGGGAGGCAGGGAATGAAACTCAAGGTATACTAAAGTAGATGAAGTTTTTCTCCCGCCAACGCAAATCTGATAACTGGGCAATTTCGTTGGATATTGGTACGGAGTTTGTTAAAACCCTGATATTTCATATTGAAGGAGAACGCGCGGTCGTAAAGGGTGTCGGGAAAGCGCGTCAGCGCTTAAGTGATATGGCCGGTGGGGCCGTTACTGACATTGAGGGTGTAATCCGCAATGCCGACTTAGCAATCGCGCAGGCAGCCAAAGAGGCCGATATCCTTCCCCGTGAGGTAATAATGGGGATTGCTGGTGAACTCGTGAAAGGGGCGACAACTCGGATTCGTTATATTCGTCCGAACCCGAAATCAAAAATTACTGTGGCTGAACTTGAGGATTTAATTCGGCGTGTTCAGCGTCGGGCGTTTGACCAAGCACGCGCCCAGCTGGCGTGGGAATCTGGGCACGAGGAAATCGATGTGAAATTGGTGAATGCTGCCGTAACCGATGTCAAAATTGACTCGCACCCGATCACTAATCCGATCGGATTTCAGGGGCGGGAAGTCCATATCGGGGTATTTAATGCTTTTGCCCCAATTGTGCATTTCGGGGCGTTGCAAACAATCGCGGAGGAATTGGAACTCAACTTGATGGCGATTGCGGCTGAGCCATACGCGGTTGCCAAAGCGGTTTCAGAAGGGGAGGGTACGGGTTACTCTGCGATCTTTATGGATATCGGGGGCGGGACGACCGACATCGCGCTCGTTGTGAATGGTGGGGTAGTGGGGACAAAAATGTTTGCGTTTGGCGGACGCAGTTTCACGCGTCGGATTGCCACAACCCTCGGGCTGCCGTTTTCACAGGCGGAGGAAATCAAATTGGCATACGCGCGCGGTGAGCTTTCGGACGAGCGCACGAAAATCGTGGCCGACGCGGTGCGCGCCGACTGTGAAGTATGGTTTGCAGGCGTAGAGTTGACCCTTGTAGAATTTCAAAACATTGACCTTTTACCGCCCCGGATCCTTCTGTGTGGCGGCGGGAGTAGCCTGCCCGATTTAGTTGAAATTTTGAAGAGTGGGCAGTGGTCAAAAAAATTACCGTTT
>JAGVHQ010000044.1 GCA_020056565.1 Candidatus Berkelbacteria bacterium | reverse complement strand
TACGACAACTCCGTCAAACCAGAAGTCGAGTTTTTCCTTTTTTTGCTCCCAGAGGGCATGGAACACACTCACTTCTTCAAGAGAGTGGCAGAGCGCGCTCTCCCCATTTACTTTCACTCCAAGAGCGCTGCATAAAATGTGCTCTTGTTCGTGCGTTTCAAACCCAAGCTCCGTCGGAAGTGCGTAGGCAAAGAAATCCAGTTCGCGCGCGGCGGTGATCTGAGAATTAAGTTGCCGGACTGACCCAGCGGCAACGTTACGAGGATTGGCAAAAGGCCGCCCCCCTTTCTCTGCTTGTTTCTCATTCAAACGCTCAAGCGAGCATTTTGTCATAAAAACTTCCCCACGAATTTCAATTGTTTTCGAGAGCGCCGCGTAAATTTGCTTTTCGTACTTTGCTAATGCACTGTGAGGGCGATACTGAATTTTAAGCGGAATCGCTTCAATCGTCTTCAGATTTTGCGTAACATCTTCTCCGATGGTGCCATTTCCGCGCGTGGCAGCCCGAACAAAGATTCCTTTTTCGTATACCAAACTCACTGCGAGTCCATCCACCTTCAACTCGGCGTAAAATGAAGCGTGTTTCACCTGCGGATTCACTTTAGCTACCCGCTCATACCAAGCGCGCATATCCTCGAGCGAAAAAGCATCCGTTAAAGAAAGCATCGGTATGAAGTGGCGCACCTCCTGGAAACCTTTGAGTGGTTCGCCGCCCACCCGTTGCGTGGGCGAATCAGGAGTCACCAAATCCGGGAATTGCTCTTCGAGCTCCTGCAATTCATGTTTCAACGAGTCGTTTACCGCGTCCGAAGCAAGGCTCTTATCCTGCACATTATAAGCATAGCGGTACTTTTCAACCAACGCCTTTAATCGCTTAATCCGCTCTTCTGCTTGTTTTTTTTCCATTTCTAGACCATTGCCCGCAGCCGCACGATTCGATCAGGAAGGGGAGGGTGCGTCGAGAACAACATCGAAAGTGCCCCTTGACGTTTATCGTGTGCCTCGGCACCGTTACGTAAAGGACTAGAAATAAACAGGTGAGCAGTCGCACGTGATGCGCGTGCCATATGGGGGTGGGCTTGACGCGCAATCTTTTCCAATGCTGCGGCTAATCCTTCTGGATAACGAGTAAGCATCGCCCCGCTTGCATCCGCTAAGTATTCCCGTTTTCGAGAAACAGCAAGCTGAATCAAAGTCGCGGTGATTGGGGCAATAACCGCGAAGAGTATCCCGATTAACATAAGGGCTCCACTACTTCCCTCGCGCCCCCGTCGATCACCCCCACCTCCCCACAGCAGAGTGCGGACAAAAAAATCCGCCGCGATTGAGACGACCCCTACAAGTACCACGACAATGGTCATCACCCGGATATCATAGTTGCCAACATGTGAAAGTTCGTGCGCTAGCACTCCCTGCAGCTCTTCGTTCTCAAGTTTCTCAAGCGCCCCACTCGTAACCACAACCGATGCATGTTTCGGGTCGCGACCGGTCGCGAACGCATTAATCGCAGGGTCCCCAATCACATACAATTTCGGCATTGGAAGCCCGGAGGTAATACAGAGATTCTCAATCAGACGCCACAAATATGGATTATCCTTTTTAGATTTTATTTCGAGGGCACCAGTGCTCATCAACGCGATTTTATCTGAGTAGTAATAACTAAGAAGTGTTTGAGTGAGGGAAAATACGACGGCGATTATCAGAATCCCGGGGTTCTGATACACGTACGATAAAATCCAACCAAAACCAATAATGAGAACAAGGAATGTCCCAATCAGAAACACAGTCTTACGCTTATTCTCGGCAATCTGCTTGTACATCGATAATCAAGAATAGCATATCACTGTACACATATCGGTTCTCTACGTAATTATTCTTCGAACGAAACTTTAGGAGCGTTCTTCGCTTTTTGCGCTTCGGCCTCGTCAAGCTCAAAAAATGGTCGCTTTGTGAATCCGAGCATATTTGCAAACATGTTGTCGGGCCATTGCTCAATACGAGTATTCAAATCGCGAGCATTCGTGTTGTAGAAACGACGCGATGCTTCAATCTTATTTTCCGTGTCAGACAACTCGTCTTGGAGCGCTTTAAAGTTTTCCGAAGCGCGTAATTGCGGGTAATTTTCCGCAACGGCAAAGATTGATTTAAGCGTTTCGGAAAGCATATTTTCCGTCTTCGCTTTGCTTTCCACGGACTTCGCGTTAATCGCCGCCGCACGAGCAGCAGTCACGTCTATAAAGAGCTTGCGTTCGTGTTTCGCGTAGCCCTTTACTGTCTCGATCAAATTCGGAATGAGGTCATACCGACGCTTCAACTGCACGTTAATATCACTCCAGGCCTCGTCAGTCCGGTTCTTAAGCGTAACAAGGCGGTTGTAGATCGTAACAATCCACAGCAAGAGAAAAGCCACGATCCCGAGCACGATCCAAAGCGTATTTGTCATACTGCTCCTTTGAGTCGAATTCTACTATTTTTCGATGCGATAAATAAAGTAGTTGCCGACCGTTTTGCCTGAAGTATCGGATGTATCTTCAAGCACACTCGACAATGAGTAGTGGGTTCCGTCAGAGCGGTAACCGTAATAATAAGACGGTGCCTGGGGATCACTTGGTAGCACCTTGAGATACCCCTTTTCAACCAGCGCGCTTAATACTCCCCGGGGATCATTCGCTTGATGTACGGAGTCGTCTGTATCGGGATAGGCGCCCACTTTCGCATAGTACGCACTCAAAGCATCGGAAATAGTCTTGAGATCCGCTTTCCGGGTAACGTCGCGCTTATGCGCTTCCAAGACCACTGGTGTTTCCGAGACTACCGGTGTTGTCGGGATAGTCTCAGGGGTTGAAGTGGGTGTAAACGTCTCCTGCACAGTGTTGTCTTGCGAAAATACATCAGTCAGCGCTTGCCCATCGCCAGTCACGCTTTGTTCAGGAGCAGTAATCGCGACCGCCGTGTTCCAATTCGAAAAAGTAATCTCGGCGGCAAGCGTAAGCGTAACTGAATTTTGAGTTACACTCTGCTCAATCTTAATCTTCTCTGGTTTCTTGGAGTACCATATATCAACGAGTGCGCTTTGGTCGTTTTCTTGTGTACCTCGAGCCGTAATTGTGTAATTAAAATGCCGAGTGGTTTGATTATTGAACTTTTCGCTCCCAATGAAACGGGCATTCTGGGTACGTGGCTTCCAAGTATGAACGTTCAAGAAGTCCGCAATTTCCTGAGATATAAATTGTTCTTTTGAAGAAGCGAGCCACTCCTGGCTGGGAGCCTGTCCATCAGGGATCGCCGCGCCCTGCATAACATAATAGGCCTGATCCCCAACGAGGCGGATGTCCAAAGGAGCAGTCTGTGATGTCCCCTCGGTTTGGTTAGTATTTGAGAAAACGATTGAGGCTTGTACATTCCCCCCCGAGGCATCTCCTGAGAATGTTCCGACCCGTTTTGCTCCCCCTTCTGTTACGGGGGGCATCTGCTCTGGCGTACTGCTCTCAACCGTAACCGGAGTTTCAGATACGTCAACAGTCGCGCCTACTTCTGGGGTAAATGTCGGGGTAGGTGTCGCGCTCGCTTGCGACTCCCCGAATTTCCCAAACGCAGGCGCTTGTGCAAATTCCCCAAGTACACGCGAGCTCACTTGGTCAGTAGATTCTTGTGTAAGTGGTGTAGACATCGGCTCTGGAGAACCTTGCGGACTTTCCGGTGTAATTGTCTCCTCTGGTACAGTAAGCACAATTTCAAACGCCCCTTCAAAGTGAAATCCTTTTGAATTTTGAAAATCGCGACTTAAGCGGTCAAGGAGTACATACGGATTGGCAGGGGTCAGCTTGAATAACCCTCCGACAGATGTGTCAAATGCTTTTTGAACGATCGAAGGCAATCGGCCGAGATAACCCAACCCTCCAAATGCGCCGATAAGCGTCAGGACCACGAAGAAAAGTAGTATCCCCCCTCGAGAGCTCGGCGGTGCCTTAGTCGGGGAAGGTGAAGTAAATGGGCTTGATGAAGGAGGAGTTGGCTGCTTCGGCACAGTAAAAATCTGGCGTGCTACGTCTTCCGGAATAGGTGCTCCCGGGGCTGCAGGGGTACTTACGGGTGCTGGAGGCGGCATTGGTCCGACAGGATTTACTGGTGACGGTGGAATCGAGCCTCCTGAAGGAGGACTAGTAGAAAACGGCGGCTGTGGCGTAATATCCATGTCCCTCCTAATACCCCAGCATACCGTGAGAACTACTCCTTAATCAAGGAGAGTGCTCTTTCAAACTGAGGATCTTCCCCTGCGTCGAGTTGAGCATTTGTGCGTTCCACGACAGTGTCAGGGGTGATTCCCTTTTCATTAATCGTATTCCCCTTTGGTGTAAGCCAAAGCGCGACTGTAACCTTAAGCGAGGATCCATCGGGGAGATCTTCGAACTCCTGCACCGACCCTTTCCCAAATGTTTGCGTACCAACGATTTTCGCGCGGGCGTTATCTTGCAGGGCTCCGGCAACAATTTCCGCCGCAGAAGCACTTCCTTGATTCACGAGCACAATCAGGGGTGCCTTGGCAGCGATAGCGCGTTGACTAACGCCCCGCTCGTCTCGCTTACCGGCCTTGTCTTGCTCAATCACCACAACCCCATCTGACATAAAAAAGCTTGAAACATCAATCGCCCCTTCTAAAAACCCACCCGGATTGTCACGTAAGTCAAGAATGAACCGATCTGCCCCTCTCCGAGTCAAGCTCTGGATTCCTTCTCGAACAAGCCCGACGGTTTTTTCTCCGAATTCCGAAATAGTAATAATCCCGACTTTTTCTTTGAGATCGGTCTTAACTGGAACAATCTCAACTGTGTTACGTACGATTGTGAACTTTTTGATTTCGCGTTCAGGCGTGCGCTCGATCGAAAGCTCAACACTTGTACCAGATTTACCCCGAATCTTACTTACTGCATCCTGAAGAGTCATTTCATCGGTGCGCTCATTATTGATTTGGACGATCACGTCCCCGGAACGGATTCCAGCAGTTTTCGCAGGCGATCCATCCAAAGGCGCAATCACTGTCAACTTGTTCCCGCGCAACGCTATCTCAATCCCAATCCCTTCGAATTCACCCTTAAGCGTTTGATTAAAATCTTTTGACTCTTCGGGTGTGAGGAAAATGGTGTATGGGTCATTCAAGGATGCAACCGAACCCCGGATTGCACCGTAGAGGAACTCCTGAGGATCAACCGTACCGATGTATTTCTGGCGGAGACTCTCGTACGCGCGCCAAAAAAGATTGAAGTCTACGTTGGCCGGTCGGCCCAAATCGCGGTTTACGATCGAGGGGGTAAACCCCTGCTCATAGGAGAGATTGCCGTGCCCAACAAGATAGCCGTAAAAATAGAGTGCTCCGGCAGCAACCATGTACAAAATAAAAAATGCGATCCGACGGGTACGTGTAGGCATCGTTCTCCTGTTATATTGATCGTATCATACCTTGTGTCTTCTCAAATCAGAGTTTGCTATTGAGGGCTCGCGTGATGATTCCCCCCCCCACAAGTTCATCCCCCTGATACAACACGCATGATTGCCCTGGTGTTACTGAGCGTTGAGCCTCGAGGAATTGAATTCGAGCTAAACCGTCAGCGCTCTTTCCGAGGAAGGCAGCTCCTTGATCTGGCTGACGATAGCGAATTTTGCATGTAATCTGCTCTCCTGCTCGTAGTGTACGGCCAACAAAATGCAGCCCTTCCATCTCCAACCCCTGTGAAAATAAAGCGGGATGATCAGCCCCAGCAGCAACAACCAATCTATTTTCTTTGAGATCTTTACGGACTACGTAGAACGGAATACTGCCACCTCCTCCGAATCCATGCCGTTGACCCTCAGTAAAGAAGTGAACCCCAGGGTGGCTACCAACCCGTTTTCCTTCGATTGTCACCACGTCCCCTGCTTTTGGCGCAAGTCGAGTCGCTAAAAACGAGGGTAAGTCTATCTTGCCGACAAAACAAATCCCCTGGGAATCGGGTTTATCGGCGACTGGTAGATCGAACTTCCGGGCGAGAGTACGCACTTCTTGCTTGGTATACCCCCCCAGAGGGAAGAGTGTCTGGGCGAGTTCGTGTTGTCCGAGTGTCCAGAGAAAATAGGATTGATCTTTCGTGGGGTCTACCCCCTTTTCCAGCTGAGATAAACCATCCGAATGTACAATCCGGGCATAGTGCCCACTGGCGACAGAGTGAGCACCTGCTTTTCGTGCCCAGTTGAGAAAGAGCCCAAACTTGATTTCTTGATTGCATAATACGTCAGGATTCGGGGTTCTTCCTCGCGCGTATTCTTGGAAAAAGATGTCAATCACCAGCGCGTGATACTCGGCCTCGAAATTAACCTTTTCCACAGGAATCTTGAGCGCGTTGCCCACCGCTTGTACATCTCGCCAATCCTGCTCCCAAGTACAGGGGGCATCTTGCCGGAGCGGAATAGTCCAATTGACCATGAAAATGCCCCGGACGGCATATCCTTCTTTGACCAAAAGCGCAGCGGCAACGGCTGAGTCGACCCCACCCGATAGCATCACGTACACTGTAGGTATGTGCTTTGTTTTCATGACCGTCCCACAATACTACATTTTGAGCCCGACGTCGGGGGCGCTACACTAAGGAGCGCAGGATTCAAACCAGAGTCAGATTGAGAAGTTAAAAAATGAGATGATTTCAAGGCACGACGACGAAAGTGTGCCCTATGGCACATTGAGGAGGAGTAACAAAGAAATGAGCCATTTTTTAACTTCCCGCGGCGGGCAGAGCGACTGCAGGTCATCTTCTGCGTTGCTCGTCGCTTACGTACCAGAGGGTACGCAGCGCTCCTTACGCCTTGAATCTAACCTCCATACGCTCTGCTCAACTGGCTTTGGTTTGAATCCTGCGCTCCTAAGGATAGAAGGAACATGAACCAAAAAACTCCAGTGCCGACGCTACTCGTAATCTTAGACGGATTCGGATATAGCCCTGAAAAAAAGGGGAATGCATTAGAATTTGCCCAGATGCCATATTTCAAAAAGATGTGGCAACAGTACCCCAATACTCTTTTATCAGCCGCGGGCGAACACGTCGGCTTGCCGTGGGGAGTCCCGGGTAACTCGGAGGCGGGCCACCTGAATATCGGGGCGGGGCGTTTGGTGTATCAATCCTTTCCGACAATTCAACACGCAATTGCCGATAACTCTTTTTTTGAAAACAAAATCTTGAAAGATGCGCTTGGGGCAGTACGCAAGACAGACCGAGTGGTGCACCTTGTGGGACTCCTGTCGCGCGGGGGGGTGCATAGCCACCTCGACCATATTGAGGCGTTATTGCGGCTCATACGACATGAAAAGGTGCGCACGGCGTATCTACACCTCTTTACTGACGGACGCGATGCAGACCCCCATAGCGCACTCGAATTCCTTGAAGACATCGAACACATAATAAAAAAACACAAGGTGGGACGCGTGGCGACGTTGATCGGACGGGCGTATGCCATGGACCGTAACCACCACTGGGAGGAATGCACAAAGCCCTCGTACGAAGCTCTTGTGCTAGGAACTGGAGAACGCGCGCTCGATCCAAAAGATGTAGTCGCTACCGCTTATACTCGGGGAATTACAGACGAGTTCATTCCGCCTACAGTACTACTTGATCCTGAAACAGGCCAACCTTTACCCCGTATTAAAAGCAATGACCTCGTGATCTTTTTTAATTTTCGCGAAGATCGAATTCGGCAAACTTTAAGTGCCTTAACCGATACATACTTTCCTCATTTTACCCGCCCTGCTGCCCCTACAAACCTCACAGCTCTTTCGTTTGCACCGCTGAGGATTAAGACAACGGCTCAAATTGTATTTCCGCAAACACCGCTCAAAAGTACGATTTCAGAAGTAATCGCCACAAGTGGATTTTCCCAATTCCATATTGGGGAATCAGAAAAATATGCACACGTAACATACTTTTTTAATGGACGCCACGAGGAACCATTCCCGCTTGAAAAGCGCTTCCTTGTTCATTCAAACAGCCCCAAAACATTTATCGTAAAGCCCCAAATGGGCGCGGAGGAGATTACTAAAAAGGCAATCCAGTTACTTAAAACGCACACGTACTCTTTTGGCGTAATCAACTATGCCAACCCCGACATGATCGGTCATACCGGTAATTTTGATGCAACCGTGCGCGGCTTGGAGTTCCTCGACGAACAAGTAACATTGCTCATTACTGAGGCGCACACTAACGGGTGGACAGTTATTGTAACCTCCGACCACGGCAACGCCGAACAGATGATCAATTTAGAAACCGATGAGATTGACACGGAACATTCAATTAACCCTGTGCCATTAATCATCGTCGACCCAGCGCACAAAGACCTTGCCCGTCCACTCAACCCCCAGGTGACTGGTGTCTTAGCTGATGTCGCTCCAACAATCTTAGACCTTATGGGGATCGCAATCCCCGCTCAGATGACAGGCTACTCCCTGACGACGACACTGGGGATCAAGAGTGCAGGATCCGAATCAGATTGAGAGCTCAACTGGTTTTGGCCTGAGTCCTGCACTCTTAGAGCATCCGCTCAATAAAGACATTCGCTCGCAGATATTGATCCCGCGTTCCGGTAACCCGGATTACTCCTCCAACGTATGGGCGCTGAGCACGCGGGAAATGAGTCCGGTCGCTCGCCAGCTGGTACCCATCCTTGAGAATCCGTAAACGGTATTCTCCAGGAGGCACTAAGAAACTAAAGCGTCCCTGGGGGTCGGTCTCTTGGGTTTCAACTAAACGATGATCCTTCTCAGAAAAAAGCTGCACAACCACGCCCTCTTGCGGGTGATTATGAGTATCTCGTACCGAACCATGCGTGTCGGAGATCGAATCCCGTACAAGGGAACGTAATAGATAAATCAACGGATACATAATCACAAAGAACCCATTGAGCGGGACAGGACGGACCATAAGGGCAAACATTGATAAAACGAACCCAAGCGCCAAAAGCGGCACCTCAAACTGTACCCCAGTGGTTTCAATCCATGTATGCAACGCGTGCCACCACATCCCTTTGCGGCGTGCGGTTTCGGCATTCAGGATTAAAGGATCCATCGGGATTGAAAGACTCAGAACGGATGGATGCTCCGTACGCACCAAATATGCTCCGCCAGAGTAGATCTCACTGAATCGTCCATCCACACGCGAGGAAATAACTGCGGAGGGGTACCGGAAGTTCTCCTTCTGGAAATCAAAGAAATAACGGCCGTGTGGTAGAAGAATTCGCACTCTTCCCCACATATCGCTCACTTTGGTTTGAACTAAACGATGTGCTGTATCAAAGATACGCACTGTTGCTCCTTCAATCGGGCGCTTGTTGAGCGAATTATATACGATACTGTAATTCTTGCGCCGGCTCGTGCTACCCACCCCAACCAAACCAAGTAGAAGTGTAAGAGCTGCTTGTCCACCAAGTGGTAGTGACGTCCCAAAACTAATCACCACACTCGTTAAACTCACTGCTGCTGCCGTTTTGGAAACGACCTGGGAGCCCGTTACGACTTTTTGTACTTGCGTATTCTCACGCAAAGGCTCCGCGACATCATCAACTGCTTGTAAGGCTTCGTCAATTGCATTCGGCTCAAAGAATTGGAGGGTATCGGAATATCCTGTCACTGTTTTATCAGGTAGAACAATCCGTACCCGCGAAGAAGAGGGGGAAGAAGGCGTTTGCACTACAGTTTCAACGCGGCCATCGCGGTTCGAGATTGCGCGTCGAGGCGCCAGAGTGAGCGCTCCGGTTTCATCCTGAAAGTTTACTTCAACGCCGGAGATGGGATTCCCAAAACGATCCACGACCACACTATTTACGAGTGCCTTGCGCCCTCCCCCTACCTGTACTCGACGGGGCGCACTATTGAGTTTCATTTTCGCCGCATCCGGCGCACCCGGGGTCACACTAATTGAAAATTGTGCATTAATTTCCGGATTCTCTTGATCCTGTAACGTAAAATTCCAGGTCCCGGCGGTCGTAGGGGCGGAAAAACGCTGCGGGAATAAACCTGTTCCCGCGGTAACCGGTAAGTCGGTCGCTATGGTCGTGGAGCGCGAAGAAATACCTTCTAGTTTCGCGGTCAGCATCAAGCGAGCAGTGTAATCTGTTGCAAGGGCGCCGTTTGATTGCAGCGCTTTCACCTGAAAACCAAACTCGCTACCTGCCAAGGTGTTCGCCGGCTGATCTCCAATCAGCAATCTGACTGATACTTGGGTTTCTGGCGTACGGGATGTCGTAGGGGTAGGAGTGCTTTGGGGAGTTGAATTGGTTGTTGATCCCGTGCCTGTCGTCGGAGTGGGTGTTTCTATGGCAGATTGAACTCCGAGGTTAGGAGTAGCGGTAGCGGTAAGGGTAGGGCTGGGGGTAGGGGTTGGCGTAAACGTTGCTGTCGGAGTCGGGGTCGAAGCCGATGTTGCTCCTATGGAAGTCGCCGTAGTCGCCGGCACATCACTGCGGGAGACTACCGCAAGGCGCCGATCCGCGCTCGTTAAGTAACTGCCAAAGGCAAACCCAATCCCGATAATGCTGAACGCGACAAGGCCCAAGAGTGCAACTTCAAATTTTGAGCGGCGTGATAAAATCTTTCCCTCCTGTACTACATAACATCATTATACTACCAAGCTTCTTGCGAATACGCATCAATGAAAACGGAAAAAATCCTCGCTGCGCTCTGCGGTTGCGCGCGCAACCGCTGCAACGGTTACCCCTTTGACACGGGCGACCTGCTGCGCCACTTCCCACACCCCTGCAGGGGTATTGCGCTCCAGTGCCCAGCCGTGAGGCTTGATATACGGGCTGTCGGTTTCAAGCATAATCCGTTCCATAGGGATGGCGCGAAGTAATTCTTCCATCTGCTCTGTGAAACTAGGAAGTGTTATGACGGCCGTAAAAGAAATAAGACCTCCCAGAGCAATAAGCTCCTCCATTATCTTGACTGAGCCCATAAAGCAATGCACGACAAACTGTGGGCGGTCTTTCATGGAGGATAGTTGGGAAACGAGCTCCTCGTATGTATCGAGTGTTCCCGCGTGCGCTCGGCAATGGATAATGGCCGGTTTGTTAAGCGTTCGAGCAAGCGTCAGGAGTGAACGGAATACGTTCTTCTGCTTCTCAAAACTCTCGCGCTCGCTGGGCCGAAACTGATCAAGGCCGATCTCGCCGATTGCCACAACCCGGGGATTGCGGCCCAATCTTTCGTATTCCCCAAGGTCTAACGTTTCATCCAGGATGTGCGTTGGGTGCAACCCCACTGCTGCAAAACATGCCGGATGGGAAGCGGCCTGCCAAACCGCCCTTTTCGAATTTTCAAGCTCTGAACCAACAACAACCATCTTCGAAACACCTTGTTGTACGGCCTCATCAGCTACCGCGCGCCAGTCCTTGTCAAAGGCATGGAAATTCAGGTGACAATGCGTATCAACGATGCTCATGAGACAAAATTGACCCAAATTACGATTGCCGCCACGGCCAAGCCCGCCGCAACCTTTGTTGGATGCAGCGTTTCGCGCAATAAGAATCGAGCACCCATATACACCAGCAAGGGCTCAACCATCAAGAGCATTGTGGTCCGCGCCACCCCTAAAAGTTTAATCGAAGAGAACAACAACAGCCCATACAGAGCACCGAGGATTGCGGCGGTAATAACCGCGCGGATCTGGCGCGCATTCCCCGGATCGTTAATCGAGGGAAAAAGCCGGTAAAAAATGATCGTCAGACCCCCGCTGTAGATCGCGAGCAACACAATCGGGCTGAAAAACTGGATTAAGTCTTTGACTAACACGGCTTCGACTCCCATTGCGATTGTCCCGATTAGTAAATAGCGGGTGGTGCTCGAACCGTAGAAATGATGGTGCCTAAAATGCGCAAGGACCAGAATTAATGAGGAAAGTGTAATCGCAACCCCAATTAAAGGGATGCGTTCCGAAGAAAACAAGAGTGCCGCCAAACTTGCGGCAACCAGCGGTTGCAGAAGGCGGAACAGTTCAAACTCATCCACGTGTTCTTTTTTGACCCCCCGAAAGTACGCTACATGCCAGATCGCACCTACCGTAATCAGGGCCAAAATTTCAACTACCCTAGGGAAAGAGCGCACCGCGACCCAATCAAGCTGCCAGTCAAAAGGGGTTAGTGCTAAAGTTACGAGAAAAATTAGAGGAAAGAATTGCACATTGAAACGCGCAACATTCAATTTAAGCTCGGTGAGGGTGTACTTGATGTCTAACTGCTCAAAGGCACCCACGACAGCCGCTAAAAAAGGAAAAAAGTTCATTTGAGCGGCGGAAACAGTGGCTCGGCGCTTCTGCCACCCGCGAGCAAGGCCTTAATCCGAGACGCGGTTTCAGGAAGATACGGTTCCAGCCCTGCTCCGATCGTCTCGAGCATGCGATGCAGAGTCTTCAAAACAGTGGCGAGCTTGTGCGGGTCGGTCTGCGAAAGCACCCAGGGTTTTTCGCGGTCAATCAATTCGTTTGCCCCTCGCACCAAGTTCCAAATTTCAATCAACGCCTTGTCGAATTCTAGACGTTCGGTGTGAAGTTCGGCTTGCGCGCAGCGGGGGGCGATTCCCGGTTCAATCTTAACTGTGTATTTTTCCTCCATTGTCAGTACCCGCTGGACAAGATTTCCAAGGTCATGCTGTAAATCGTTCTTATAGCGTTGCTGTAATTTTTCCTCTGAAAAATCCCCATCATCCCCAAAGGGGAACTCGCGCAGTAAAAAGTAACGGAGCGTATCCACACCGTATTTTTTGCAAAGTGCTACTGGGTCAACAACGTTTTTCAAAGTCTTGGTCATTTTATGGCCTGCCACAGTGAAAAAGCCGTGCGCAAAAATCTTTTTTGGCAAATTAAGCCCCAATCCGAGCAAAAGTGCAGGCCAGATAATGGCGTGGAAGCGGAGGATGTCTTTGCCGATAATCTGCACATCAGGCGGCCACGCCTGAGCGCGAGCAGTATGATAATTGAGTAACGCGTCTGCCCAGACATAAATCGTTTGCGCTTTATCCCACGGAAGCGGAATCCCCCATTTTACTTTGCTGCGGCTTACAGCCAGATCGCGCAAGCCTTCTTTTAGCCAGCCGAGGGTTTCATTGCGGCGGCGCTCCGGTTCAATCACGAGCGTACCCTCCTCGATAAGCTTCTTTAGCGTGGTGGCGAATCCGCTGAGCTTAAAAAACCAGACATTCTCTTTGATTTCCTCGACTTTACGACGATGAATCAAGCACAGACCGCCCTCCATTAAATCATCCGGCTGTTTGTACTCTTCACAACTGACGCAATACAAACCCTCATATGTACCTTTATAAAGAAGGTCCTTTTCTTTCAAGAGTTCGAATTGATTCTGCACGTTTTTAATATGCACCTCGTCAGTCGTGCGAATAAAAGTGTCGTAGTGAATATTTAATGCGGCCCATGTAGCTTTGAATTGCTTGGAAACTGCGTCAACAAATATATGTTCTTTTTGATTCTTCGCAGCCGCTGAATCCGCGATTTTTTTACCGTGTTCGTCTGTACCGGTTACGAAAAGAACCGGAGTATTTTGCCCGCGGTAATGGCGGCTTAATACATCCGCCGCAATCGTGGTATAAGCGCTCCCTAAATGGGGGGCGTCATTCACATAATAGATTGGAGTGGTAATAAAAAATGGTTTTTTTGTCATTTGGTATACTAGAGTCAAGTATAGAGGAAGGGATGAATCCACGCGACATTATCCGATGGGGAACACTCGCGGTTGTAACACTCACAGCCGCTACGTTTACTGTGTGGTACGGACGTGACACACGCGCTGATATCCTCGGCCAAAAAGAGCAACAAGCCCAATCAGAAACAACAATCTTTAACGAGCAAGGAACGCCGATCGGGACAATCACGCCCCACCCGACCGATACCGGGACGCCCGACCCCTGCGCTAGCCCAACTGTTGGCGCCACATTCACGCCGACTTCGTCTGGATCGCCCGGAGCAACTGTTACTCCTGGGCCGAGTGTGACGCCCTGCCCCTCCGCAACCGTGATCGGTTCCCAAACCCCCACACCCACCCCAACCGGATCACCGGGCGCAACTGTCACACCAACACCCACACCCGATGGCACGATAACTACCACGCCCACACCTAGTGGAACAGGCACACCAACACCTACTCCAACAAAAACAAAAACCGCAACCCCAACAGCAACGGCGACTAAAGAACAGTGCCAGCAAGAAATCGTTTTACCCCCCGGCAACGAACGTCACAGCCAAGGAACGCTTTCAGCCCAGGTACAAGAAAACGAACCGGTGCGCTTGAACGTCGAGCTTGATCTGAGAGCAGCGGCTGATAGTGAGAACAACCCGATTTTCCAAGGAGCCAACAACATGGCCCGTTGGTTTGTGCGCCAAGGAATTTTCAACTTAAACCCCAACCAACTAAAAACGCTTTCCGACCTGGCCTATAATGAAGCGCTTGGTTATCTGCGCTCACACTCGCGCCGAGCTCCCGAGGCAGGCCGCAGCTATTATGAAACGGAGTTGAACATTCGCAATGATTTTGGTTCCTTTGAGGAAGACATTTTCGACCGGCACTTCTACAGCCCGGATCCGATTCCGCGGGCGTGGGCTCTTAACCAAATTCGATTCCGTAATTTTGAACGCCTCAAGGACCAGTCTGGGAATCCGATTGCCAATACCACCTATCAAATTGCGGTTGATAACTTGCTAGTCTTCCCGAACGCAGACCTCTCTTGCGAGGTAATCTTAAGCGGCAACGCACAAGGAAAACTGCGTATCACCGGCGGATACTTTAGATTCGGAAACGGTTTGCAGATTGGTTACGGGCCGGGCGGAGAAGTGTTTGTCGGCATGCAGTTTAGAATTAACGGGCGCTAAAGGAGTATATGCAACAGCAACATCGGATTATGATAATGAGCGGCGTGGGTATTGTCGCGCTGCTGTTGGTTGGGATGTGGACCCTGCAAAACGCTCCTCAATCCCAAGAACGTAGTACGACCAACAAAAAAATCGCTGAGCTTGTGTATACAAACGCCGGTGAGCGCACGACCACAACCGAAAACGGTCAACAAAAAACGCTCGTTAGTTTCTTTATTGAAAAAGAAAGCGCAACAGAAGCCGGACTAACCACGGTAATCAAAGAAGAATTGAAACGCAAACCCGAACTGCGGGAAAGAACGACCTTCTTTTTCTACGACGACCGTGAAGTGGCCTTTGCCGCTATCACCCCTACCGATGACACGGACTATCAAAAAATTTCCGAACACATTGCCGCGATAGTGGATGCCGATAACTGGACAATCGAAGCGGGCTACGAAAGCTTGATCGGAGAGAAACTAGATCTATAAAAAAAGGCCCCGCTTGCGGCGGGACCTTGCTCCCCTAACTTAGGGAAGTATGACAACGATATAGCCAGGCTTGAGCTCGCCTTGAGCGAGCTTGAAACTCGCCTGGTTGACAAACCTGCCGTGCCCAACGCGCACTCCTGTGTGCGAAAACACCACGGCTGGCTGATCGGGCTGAGGTTGGTGCTCTTCCTTTACGTCCAGCGCCACGTAGTGATACGTGACCGCCCCACCTTCGACATATGCCCCCACTCGGGTGGCAAGTGCCGCAAGCGGCCGATTGAATGAGGCCTTAACCCGCTGCGCTTGGGAACGGAATTCCTCCGTCACCTGCTTGCGAAGCTCAGCCCCGATAGTGCCCTCCTTGGAAAGGAGGCGAATCGTCGAGTGGCGCGTACGCCATTCCCCATCCAACTTTGTACGCTCCTCCCAGAGCAGCATCGCGTTGGGTGCTCCTCCTGGAGAGACCGAAGACAACACTTTCAGACGAAGCTGCAATTCACCCTCGACGGGTTCTGCCTCTTCTGCCTGAAGGCTTACCTCGGTGCGCAGCTCCTTCTTCATCGCGTCCGTAAACGCTGTGCGAAGGTCTGGTGCTGCCAACTGGGCGTCGTCACCTTCAAAGAGCATTTGGGCGCGCACTGTTTTAATCGTGCACAGCTCCTTCACTAGGCGCTTCTGCTCACTCGTCAAGATCTTTTCGCGCATCCGAGCGACCCGGCGCGCGTGATACTCAGGATCTTCGAAGTGACGGATGAACGTCAGCAATCCGAGCAGGTG
>JAGVHQ010000043.1 GCA_020056565.1 Candidatus Berkelbacteria bacterium | reverse complement strand
GTTTGCCGAAAATAATTGCGAGTTTGTTGATCGGCATAATCGTCAGTTTGTCAAAATAACCCGAAGTAATATCCATTACTAGTTCGATTCCGGCATTGCCGGAGGAGAAGAAAATCGCCATAAACATCGCTACCGGCGCTTGGAACAGTAAGTACGATTCGGCGGGGAATCCGGGCAAAAGCGACACGGTTTTAAACGCTAAAGAGTTCACGATAAAGAAAAAGATCGGGATAAAGATTGAGGGCACCAGTGAAAGCGCCGGCCGCCAGATTTGTTTAATATTGCGGATCGAAAGATAATACCAATCTGAGAGAAAATAATTCATGACCGCCGCCACATCCGCATATACGCGTCCGGTGCGTTGGGGTTTCCTTCTTCTTCCCCAATGCTGTGCCCGGTTACCTTCAAGAATACCTCTTCCAGATTTTTGCCTTTATGCCGTTTTTGAAGCTCGGAGGAGGTTCCTGCGGCAACGATTTTGCCTCGGTCCACAATCGCAAGACGCTCGCAGAGCGCTTCCGCTTCTTCCATAAAATGTGTGGTTAAAAGAATCGTCATCCCGGCTTTGTTGAGGGCGCGCAGGTGATTCCAGATCATCTGGCGGGCATGCGGATCAAGCCCCGTGGTTGGTTCATCCAGAAATAAAACCTTTGGTTCGTGGATCAGAGCTAGAGCCAAATCGAAACGGCGCTGCATCCCACCCGAATAAGTGGAGACGAACCGATCGGCTACATTTTCGAGCTCGACGAGTTTTAAAAGTTTTTTAATTTGTTTTTCAATGAGGTCTTTGCTCATATGGTAGAGTCGGCCGTGCAGCTGGAGCATTTCGCGCGCGGTAGCAGTCTCGTCCAGGCCGACCTCCTGCATTGCAAACCCGATCCGTTCGTACACCTCATTTGGATGCTCGGAGACTTCCAAGCCGTCAATTTTTGCTGAACCGCTTGTTTTTTTAACGAGGTTGGCAAGCATGTTGATTGTCGTCGATTTGCCTGCGCCGTTGGGCCCTAAGAATCCGAAGAATTCACCTTCCTTGACCGCAAATGAAATTCCATTGACGGCTTTGGTGCCGCCCGGATAGGTTTTGCGTAGATTTTTGACTTCGATACTATTCTTTGACATCAGTATATGATTATAGCGGGTTTGTATCTCAAATGACAAGGGTATAACGTAATACTTAAAAGGAGCGGAATGAGAATTACAACAAGAGTAGTCGAGCAGCTTTCGCAATTGATTACGGCCGCGTTTGGGTTTGTGGCAGCACTCGCCTGGAACACGGCGATCCAAAAATGGTTCGAAAGCCAACCACTCATAAGCAAGGGCGGGCCGTGGGTCTACGCGATCCTGGTGACCGTGATCGCCGTGGCCGCCACTGTCTGGATCTCCCGCGTCGCGCACCGCTTAGGGGTAGAAGATAAGAAGAGCGAAAAATAGTTACTGAACTTTTTTAAGGGTTGTAACGCTTAGGGCGAGTTTGTCTTGTTCAGCTTTGCTCAGTGGCACAGTGAGAGTTTTAACAATGCCTCCACGGGCGAGAACACAGGGGATACTTACGCATACATCAGAGTGCCCATAATAATCTTCGAGCATTGTGGAGAGCATCAGCACGCGATGCGAATCTTCGCGGATTGATTTTGCAATTTCTAACATAGCGGTTGCAATTGAGTAGCACGTATACCCGACATCATGCACGATGCGGTAGGCCGCGGTGCGCGTTTTTTCGTAACACTCATCTGCAATTTTTTGCGTAAAACCATCAAACTCAAAAATCGATTTCCCGGAAACCGCTGCGCTACTCCACACTGGAAACGACGTATCGCCATGTTCGCCCAAAACCATTGCGTGAATACTTGAAGGGTGGACGGCAAGCGCTTCACTCAAATGAAACCGCAGCCGCGCGGTATCTAAAATTGTGCCACTACCGAAGACACGTTCTTTCGGGAAGCCAGAGCGTTTAAGTGCCTCATGGGTGAGGACATCCACAGGATTAGTAACGAGCACTATAATCGATCCCGGGGCGACGTGGGCAAGTGGAGGGATGATTTCGTCTACTATTTTTTTGTTGGTAGAGATGAGATCAAGACGTGTCTGGCCAGGTTTTTGGCGTGCACCGGCAGTGATAAAAATAATGTCAGAATCCTTGGCAGCGTGTGGGTCATCGGTCCCGATCAGTTTGGTATAAGCGGTGAACGCAAGTGAATGGGTGAGATCGGTGACAACCCCTTCTGCGCGTTCTCTTGCGACATCGATTAGCGTGAGGTCGGTGGTAAGGCCTTCCAGGAGCATCGCGTATGCGGCCGTGGCGCCGACATTGCCCGCACCGACGATTGAGATCTTAAATGTGGAGGGCGTGTGGGTCATAGGTAATTTAAGTGTAGCTCAAATGGGACAAGCTGTTGACGGTATATTTTTTTCTGGAGCGGCAGACCGGGATTGAACCGGCGACCTTCTCCTTGGCAAGGAGACGTTCTACCACTGAACTACTGCCGCGCTTGCACGTTAATGTGCATCGAGTCGAATTCTACCATTTTATTCCCTACTTTCTAAGACCTGAATGTTTCGGATTTCGAATTCATTGGCAAAAACCTGCGATTGAAACTGAAGTGGCGCACGACCGCCTCGGTTGTTCAGGGTGAACGTGGTGGAAAGGGTCTGCCACTCATCTGTTGGGAGTACACGTGCAGTGAGTACCTTGAATCCGTTGATGTCTAATCGACCAAAACCATCCAGAACTGGGTTAGCCCCGATCTGTACTAAGCGCGCTTCAAAGCTTACCGCGTACGTTCGACGTGGTTGAAAGTTAAGCGCAGGGGTTACTGGAGTGAGAGCGAGTGAGTATTTGCCATTACTGAGTCCAGGAGTGTATGTGAGGTTACGAAATGATTGCACGGTGTTTTGCGCAAAAAGCACATGCCCCGGATTGAACCTCGTTGGACTTATTCGAAAAAGCTCCTGAGAGTCATCTAAACATATTCCACCTTTTACGAGCCGTTGCCCCGGGGCGCGAGTTCGGTATTCGGCCAAGCTTAATTCCAAAAAAGAGTTCTGGTTGTATTGCGAAGGCACATTTTCTTCGTAAAATGGCACCCGTTCAGTGTGTCGATAGTCAAGTGCATTTTTCGAAATAATGACATAATCGCCGCCGTGTGCTTTTACCTCCTCGAGCGAAAAGATCTCTGCTAATGTCAATGTTCGGATATCCTCGATTGTGGGAGGAAAACGAATGTCTTGCGTAGCGAAAACCGTTGCATCAAGGGGGATTGTGGCGTCGATCAGCTCATGCATCGCGGAGTACGTCGAAGGTTTGCTGCACGCTGCTGAGGTTGCCCATGAAATACGCATGGGGGAGTAGAACGCCGCTGCGACAATCAGGACTCCAATCGGAACTGTAATCATTCGTATGGCCCGCTTCTTTAGCATAAAGAAACTTCCAAAACCGAGACCGGTAAGCACCGCCAGAAACGGATATATGGGCAGCATGAGCCGCTCATAGCGTGCCCCGACAATGAGGGCGAATAGAGCAAAGAGAACTGTCGGGAGTGCTAATACAAGCGTTACGCGTGCATTTTTCCAGAGTCCTACAAAAAAACCGAGAGCTGCTGCCAAAGAGAAAAGAAGCGTGTACCCAGTAAAGATCGTATAGTTGAGTACAAACCAATTGGCGAATGGCCCACCTGGCTTACTGAAGAATCCAAATTGACCTGTTTTATCATTAAAAATACTATAGGCCGGAAAATTCACCTTTATATCAGTATAGACTTCGCTCCAGCTCGTAATAATATACGGATTGCCAATGAAATATCCCATGACGAAAAGTACTACCCCGGTTATGACTGTCTTCACATTCCAGAATCGCTTCGCGTATGGGGTACCCAACACAGCAAAGGGCGCGATCACGGCAGCGATGCCATACAGAGGTGAAAACTTAATTGAGGCTGCGATTCCTGCAATAAATAAACCCCAGTACAGAAGTCGTGCACTCCCCTCTTGGATCGCACGGACCGCGCAATAAGTACTAAGTGTAATCGCACACATCAGCACAACGTCAATGGTTGCAAATTGCCCGTCGCGTACGGCAAGCGGCGCTACCGCGAGCGCCGCCGCAGCCAATAGTGCCGAAAGGTGGTTGTTGAACGCGCGTCGTGTAAGGTGATACACAAGTAAAACTGTAGAGGCCCCAATGACGGCAACTACCGAGCGCGCGGCGACAACTGTAATCATTGTATGTTTCAGAGCCAGCGGCGCTGCCCCGCCATCGTTGAATGTTGCAAGATAGGTTAACCAGTCCCCTACCGGAAGCGCTTGGGCGCGTTCAATGAGAAACGTAACGCCCGCGACGACCGTCAAGATAAGCCCGAGAATTTGTGGGTAAAGGGAGCCGTAAATAAAACGGTGCGGGTTCGGGTCAAAATGCCCAAATAACCCCGCAGCTGAGGTTAGGGCCGGATCAATCACCTTACCCTCATCTGGGTGGTAGGGGAAATTCGGCCAGATCCCCCAGAGCCGTAGTGCTAACGCGCCCCCTACAATTATTAAAAGCGGCAAAATCGGTTTCAAGCGTAACTGCCATATCCCGCGTGTTGCGCCCTTGAAAAGGGCGATTCCATGCTTGAAAAACTTCATTTTTGATTCCCCCAACTCCCGCGCACCGTAGCGTACGGGGACCTCCACAATTCTCAATCCCAACTCCCGCGCACCGATTAAAAGGTCGAAATCCCCCCATGGTTCGTGTCCCATCGAGATTTTGAGATAATCACGTTTCAAAAGTGCTTTTGTTCCACAGAGCGTATCAGTAATGTGGGTGCGCAGCGCTACTGTGAAGATGAGACTCATTATTTTATTGCCGATTCGATTGCGCGTGGGCATTGCAACAGACTGCATAGGGTAGATTAAGCGCGTGCCGTTCGTAAAATCTGCTAATCCTCTTGCAATCGGAAAATAGAATCGTGGGAGCATGTTGGCTGGTACGGTGCGGTCGGCATCCCAGATCATCAATACCTCGCCTCGTGCCACGTCAAAGCCAGTTTGAACCGCGTGCGATTTTCCCCGATTGGGTGTATAAGAGATTACTCGTGTATGAGCGTATCTTTTTGTGAGAGTTTGGGCACGCGCAGTCGTTTCATCGGTTGAGCCATCGTCCACGATAATGAGTTCTGTACGTTCCCCAATCTGTTCCCGAGCGCCCAAAAACTCTTTGAAAATATGTGGAATGTTATCCTGCTCATTATGGCAGGGGACGATGATCGAGCAGTCGTATGGCTTCACCTCGAGCAAGTCCTTTGCGCATGAGCGAATGGAGTAATGCGGATTAAGCCACCGGTACAACCACGTGAGGGGACGAACAATTGTAAATTCCCTGAGTTCTACGAGATTGAACCCCGCGAGCATCAGTTGAACACGAATCGTTGCTTGCGGCACCCAGTTTTTCGCCTTCCCGAATGTCTGAAAGATTGGTTTGACATCTTCGATTTGGAGCAGTGTATCTTTGGGTACTGCTGTGTGCAGGGCAACAAAAAGGGCAGATATGTCGCTCACCTGCGATATACAATTGCGCAGAATAATTTTTTTGGGAGTGGGGTGGTGGCGAACGAATTCAGTTAATTCGTCACAGACTTTATCCCACACGACACCTCGACGTGCTCGAGGCGCGATAAATTCAGCGTGCGTTCCGTTCGCACGGATAATAATTGTATCTTTCACCCTAGGAGCGCAGGATTCAAACCAAAGCCAGTTGAGCGAAGCGTTTGGGGGTTAGATTCAAGGCGCGAGGAGCGCTGCGTACCCTGCGGTACGTAAGCGACTAGCAACGCAGAAAATAATCTACAAACGCTGCGCCCGCTGCGGGAAGTTCAAAAATGGCTGATTTCTTCGTTGCTCCTCCTCACTGTGCCGAAGGGCACATTTTCGTCGTCGCGCCTTGAAATTATCTCATTTTTTAACTTCTCAATCTGACTCTGGTTTGAATCCTGCACTCTTACTCCTTCTTTAGGCAGGGTACAGTGTTTCGTAGATCTCAGTGAATATCGTATCAAGATCAAACTCGAGCTTCCATGTGGGGAAATGCGAACGGACCTTTTTCATATCGGAAATATAGACGCGGTGATCGGCTTCGC
>JAGVHQ010000034.1 GCA_020056565.1 Candidatus Berkelbacteria bacterium | reverse complement strand
CTCTTCCGATCTAATTAAGTACAGTTCAACTAGGTGCTTGGCGACCCGCGGCCCTAGATTGCCGGTGGTGATGCTTGGGAGCGCTTCGCCCTCTTCCAGTTTTTCCAAAACTTCCAGAATCGTGCGGCGTGTTTCCGCCCCTTGATACGACGCTCCGAGTACCGCTCGGTCGAGCGCGGCCAGGATATTGTGTCGGTCTGAACCAAGTGTCGTATCAACGGTTGCATCCGCCACCTCTTCTTTGGTGATTGACCCCATCTGTAATGAGCTCGAAATCGCGGCCGCTTCCGCTAATCCATACGGTTCGTTTTCGCCGGAGCCCACCGATAAAATCTTCAGCGCTTTTTTTGTATTCGGTGTGGCAGAGGTAAGCTCGCTCCCCCACGCAAACCGTTGCGGTTTTGCATCTTCCACTACCCGTAGCGGTTCTTTACCGTTTGATTTTTGGTCGTGGTAGATTTCGTATTCGCGCACCGGTTCCCAGCCCACCAACGTGGCCGGAATCACAATCCGGATATCGAGCCCGTGTGTGTGGGAGAGGTTCCAAAGCAGTTGGTTCAAAATTCCCGCGGCCGCAATCTTCCCCAAAAGGCGAGTCGTAATTCCCGTTTCGCTTGGGTCCCCGTGCGTATAGGGAATGTTAAGCCCCATTCCGCCCAAACCGGTCGTGGATACTTTAACGTACCGGCGGATTTTAAACTCTAACATCGCTCGTTCCAGTACTTGGATAAAGCGCGTCATCTTTGGGACGAACGCAGCCATCAAAAGTTCTTGAGTTAAGTGGTTACGGCTCGGCGTGTCTTCGCTTAAGTGCGATTGCTGCCAGAGCGCGCGTTCAATTTCATACAGCTTGCCGTGGTAGCCGAAAATCGTGGCGGTATTGACCGCGTCAATTATATATTCAGGCCGCCAACGCTTAATGATTTGGTAGAGGCCGGAACGCTCAGTTGTTTCGGCGCAAAATGGGCGGTAATAATAATCAAAAGCAAAGGCCTGGCGCTGGGTAGGGTCAAGACCTGCTCGTTCCACCGGCCCTAAAATGTCCCCCCACGAAGAATCAATCGTCACATGCCGGGGGCGATGATGCTCTAAATAAATTGTTGCCTCTTTTGCTTCCTGCTCGGTCAAGGTATGGATGATAACGCGCTTGACTTCTTTGTGCGCAAAAAGCTTAATTGCGGCTGCTTTGCCAATTTGGCCGGCACCCAAAATCAAAAACGTGCCCGCCTTCGCTGTGGTAGTCATTGTTCAAATCATACCCCCTTGAATCAGGAAAGGGAAGAGAAAATCAAAAAGTAATATCTAGGAGCGCAGGATTCAAACCAAAATCAGTTGAGCGGAGCGAATTTAGGTTTATATTCCAGGCGCGAGGAGCGCTGCGTACCCTTTGGTACGTAAGCGACGAGTCTCCCTTCGGGAGATCTCCCGTAGGGAGACAACGCAGAAGATGACCGAAATTCGCCCGCCCGTAGGGAAGTTAAAAAATGGCTCATTTCTTCGTTGCTCCTCCTCACTGTGCCAATGGGCACACTTTCGTCGTCGCGCCTTGAAATAATCTCATTTTTTAACTTCTCAATCTGACTCTGGTTTGAATCCTGCGCTCTAAGGGCGTTTTTGTCCAAGCGCGCGCACTCGTGCGTACGCTGCCGCAACGGCTTGTTGCCAAATTTCAGCCGTTTTATTTTCATCAAGCACCGCAAGCGCAGCTTCGGTGGCGCCGCCTTTGGAGGCGACTTTTTGAACAAGCTCACGCGGGAGATCGTTGCTTTTTTCCCAGAGCGCGCTTGCGCCCAGAATCGTTGCTTTGACCAACTCTAACGCGGTTTTTTCACTCAACCCCAATTTCACCGCGGCCGTAACTAAATCGTCGGCGAAGCGGTACAGATACCCGGGTCCGCAGCCGACAATCGCGGTGATGCGATCGATCGCCGCGTCATCTTCCACCTGCAGTTCGGTCCCCAGCGCGCCCAGCATTTTTTTTACCAGCGCTTGATCTTGCTCCCCGGCGGTTGTGAACCACGCGCTGACGCCTTTACCCACGGTAGCGGCTAAGTTTGGCATCACGCGCACGATCCGTTTTTGTTTAAGGGCGCGCTCAAGTGCGTCAAGCGTCACGCCGGCCATGATCGAGATAATCAAGTGTTGCTGTGTTACGAGCACGCGTAATTGTTGCAATACAACCTCTGCGTCTTGGGGTTTCACCGCGATCAAAATTATTTGATATTCAGAAACATCGCACTGCGCAAAATCGTTAAATACACGCACGCCCATTTGTTTGAGCTCCGTGTGTTTTTGAACATCGCGTTCAACAACGGCAATCTCGTCCGCCGCGAAAGCGTGCATCGAAACTAACTGCCGCGCGATCCCGCCCCCCATTGCACCTGCGCCAATCACTAACAATTTATTTTTCACAGCAACCTCAAATTATTGGCGTGTACGACCTCAACATCATACTGTTTTTCTTTTTGGCCAAGTAATTCACTTAAGCGCTTGCTTGAGATTTCGCTTAACCCCAGCGCTACTGTTTCTTTTTCGGCATCCAGCAATTCAATACACTCTTTTTCTTCAAATGTGCCAAATACTTTTTGGATCCCGACCGCCAGCAAACTTTTACGCGCCTTGACCGCCTCGGCCGCGCCTTTATCCAGCTCAACGCTTGCACCGGAGTTTTGGGCCGACACAATCCAGCGCTCACGCGCCGTGAAATCTTTAAGGTCGCGTCCACGCGCGCGGCACAGCGTCCCTTGTTTTTTCCCACTCAAGAGGATGTCAGTCAAAATTGTTGGGTCGGTACCTTTGACAATGTGAGTTTCGATTCCCACCGCGGTCGCGATACGCGCCGCACGCAGCTTACCATCCATTCCGCCTCGCCCATGCTCGGTTTTACCGTCAAGCGTGCGTTTGATAATTTCCAAGTTGATGTTTTTAATCTCCGCGATTAAATGCGCTTCGCGGTCGGTTTCTGGGTTCGCCGAAAACACGCCTTCGACGTTGGTCATGAGGATTAAACGATCAGCATGGATCATAAGCGCGATAATCGAAGCAAGTTGGTCGTTGTCCACAAAGTCATTGACGCCCAAAAGCGTCGTGGCATCATTCTCGTTGATGATCGCGACAATTCCTGCGTGCGCAAGCTCGGCCAATGTGCGTTGCAATGTGTCGTAGGCAGCACGATTAACAATGTCGTCTTTTGTGACAAGTATAAGTGCGGTACGCACTTTATTTTTTTCTCCCATCTGCGCGCACACGCGGGCAAGTTCCATTTGTCCAAACGCGGCGCGCGCATGCTTGCCCGTGAGGGTTTCGATTGCTTTTCCACGCGCCACCGCGCCCGAGAGCACGATTACCGGCTGCCACCCTTTGTCAGTCAGGTGCTTCATTTGCGTAAAGAGCGCAGCAAAAAATCGCTCAGAGAGCGCATTGTTCTCCAGCACTAATTGCGAACCGATTTTAATGACAACGATGTTTGATTTCATGGTCAACCTAGACTTACACAGGCCGGATTTGCCCGGCACCCTCAATAATCCATTTATACGTAGTGAGCGCCTCAAGGCCCATTGGGCCGCGGGCATGCAGTTTTTGGGTGGAAATCCCGATTTCCGCCCCCAAGCCAAATTCAAACCCGTCCGTAAAACTGGTTGGGGCGTTTACGTATACTGCCGCGGCATCCACCGTGCTGACAAATTCATCTGCGATTTTTTTATCGCTGGTGATAATCGCCTCGGAATGTCCGGAGGTGTAGCGCTTCACATGCGCAAGGCCTGCTTTCCAACCGTTAACGGTTTTTATGGACATCTTGAGAGATAGAAATTCCCGCCCGTAGGATTGTGCCGTGGCATGTTGAAGTAGGCGGTGTGGGTAGTGCTTTTGCAATATGGCAAAACTGGCCACGTCGGCAAAGATTTCCACATCCGATGTGGCAAGGTCTTTTGCGACGGCTGTCAATAGAGTATCAGCAATCGCGCGGTCTACCACGAGCGTATCGAGCGCGTTGCACACAGTTGGGCGACGCGTTTTGGCGTTTACAATAATTCGTTGCGCCCACTCAAGCCGCGCAGATTTTTCGACATAGATATGGCACACGCCCGCGCCAGTTTCGATCACGGGGATTGTCGCGTACTTTCGCACTGCTTGAATAAGCGCATTGCTGCCGCGGGGAATGAGGATGTCCACAAGCCCCTGCGCCTTCATTAATGTCTTCGCGGCCGCGATGCTCGAATCAAGCAGCACAACCGCGTCTTTTGAAATTTTGTGCCGAGCCAGTGCCTTGTGGATTGAGGCCACCAAAACCGTGTTGGTCTCATGCGCTTCTTCGCCACCTTTCAGTACGACGGCGTTGCCGGTTTTAATCGTAAGCGAGGCAATTTCGATCGTTACGTTTGGGCGCGCTTCGTAAATAATCCCGACGACCCCGATCGCGGTTACGACCCGTTTAAGTTTCAATCCGTTTTTGAGTATACGTTTTTCCAGTACACGTCCAACTGGGTCTTTGAGCTCGCACACCGCTTCTACGCCTGAGGCCATCTGTTCGATGCGCTCTTTCGTAAGCAAGAGGCGGTCTTTCATCTGATACGTTTCTCCGGCGCGCGTGAGATCTTTCTGATTCGCGGCGAGAATCTGTTTTGTATTAGAACGAATTACTTGTGCCACGTCGGCAAGAATCGCATTTTTTTGAGTACTCCCAAGCTGGGCTAGCATCTCAGCTGCCCTCCGCGCGGACTGTAATTTTTGTTTTAACTGCTGCATATAATTCCTTCCTGCAGGTACTTTGATAGTAGCTCTTTTCCTCTTAAGAGAAGAGGGTGCGTTTCGGTTGTATCCGAATTGCACCCTCAGATGTTCCTTCTGAGAGGATGTCCTAAAGGACGTTCCTCTCCGGAATCGAGATGCGCTTTTCCCAGTTCGGGTCGAACCGGCGCAGGTCGAGTGGGTGTTGGTCGAATGGTGCCGGAAGGTACACCTGGCCCTGCGGCCCGATTTTTCCGGTGATAATCGCCTCTACCAACGCTGCTGTTACCGGCGCGTGCATCAGCCCGTGGCCGGAAAAGCCACAGACGTGAACGAGATTCTCGAGCTGGGTATCCATCCCGATATACGGGTTGTGATCAGGGGTCACATCGTAGAACCCGCACGTAGCGTGCTTGATTCCGCCGCAATCGCCCAATGTAGGGGCGAAGTCCCTGATCTCTTGCAGAGCCGCGTAGCCGAGGTTGTGCAAGCCGTTCTCGGACGGGCCGAACCCGTTCCGAATCACGTCTTGGTCCTCGTCTGCGAACTCCGTCTCGGGTTGGGTGGGGTGGCCCCAACCGATCATCAACTTGTCGCCTTCTGGCCGACAATAGGCCCCCCGCCGTTTGCAGTTGCCGAAGATGGTCATCGGCAACTGGCGCCACTCCTCATTGCTCATGATCGGTGCGTTGGGGGTCATGAAGTAGAGGTAGCGCTTCTGCGGCTCGATCAGCAGATCCATCCCGCCCAACAGCGGGCTCAGGCGCGGCGCCCAGGCATTCGAGGCGTTGATGAACCAATCGCCTTCAAACGTAGAGCCGTCGCCCGTGATCACGCTTCTGATACGTCCACCGCGGGTCTTCGAAGCAACAACCTCATGCTTCTGGTGCAGCTGCGCTCCGTGCGCTTGCGCGTATGCGAAGCCTTGGTGGTAGATCGCGTCGTGGTCCAAGAACCCGTCTGTCGGGCACCACGTGGCGCCGATGATCTGATCCTCCAGGATGTGGGGCCAGCGCGCATGCACTTGGCTTGCGGAGAGGATCTCCGTTGGCACACCCATCTCTTGTTGGAGCTGCACGTCTTTTTGGGCAGCGTGCCATTCCATAACGGCTGCTTCCCGGCACCACGGATGGGTCTTGTCAGCACGTTCGTGCAAGAAAAGGTACCCATTCTGCGTGATTACCGGCTTGTAGTAGTCGCCTGGATGCGGCAGATGCTCCATGAAGTTGCAGTACCAGTCGGTGGAATATGCCATCCCAAGGATGGTTTCTTTCACCGTAAACTGGGCGCGGATACAGGCGGCAGATCGGCTTGAGGCTCCATTGCCGATATACGCCTTCTCCAAGACAGTCACTTGGAATCCGGCGTCAACCAAACGCGCTGCTGTGAGCGCGCCGCTAACGCCGCCTCCAATCACAATCACTTGGTCCCCGGAGCCGGGGCCCGGAATGCTATTTGGTCTCATTTTTGTCACACCTCGTGTCGTGACGGGTCAGGGCGGTATTGCTACCGCACGTTTCAGCATTGGGAGCGTGTTGCGAACTTATGCACGATCGCATCGATCGCCTCCTCGGTAGTCTCTTTCGTACGGCGGTTCCGGCACTCCGCGAGCCCTTCGGCTGCTTTACGCCCGACGGTGATCCGCCACGGGCAGCCGATCAAATCGGCGTCCATGAACTTTTCACCGGCACTAATGGTGCGGTCGTCGTACAAGACTTCCACTCCCACGGCCATAAGGTCTGAGACGAGCTGATCGGCGAAGGCCTTCTGGCACTCGTCGCTTGCTCGCGCGGTCATCACGTACGCATGGTACGGGGCGACCGATTCGGGCCAGATGATGCCGTCCTTGTCGTTGTTCTGCTCCACGATCGCCTGCATGAGCCGGGTGGTTCCGATGCCGTAGCATCCCATCCAGATCACTTGCTCGGCGCCGGTTTCGTCCGTGAAGGTCGCATTGAGCGAGCGGGCATATCCCTGCTGAAGCATGAAGATATGACCGACCTCGATCCCGCGGCTTTCTCGGAGCGTTCCGTGCTCGCAGGCCGCGCACTGGTCACCTTGTCGCGCCGCATGCACTGAAACGTACGACTCCGGTTCGGGAATATCCCGTCCGAAATTGACGTTTAAGGCATGGTGGTCGGTTGTGTTGTAGCCGCACAAGAAGTTCGTCATCCCTTTGACGGATTCGTCGAAGAGGTGACGCGCAACGTTCTTGAGCCCGATTGGGCCGGCAAAGCCGACTTCGGCACCGGTCACTTCGCGCACGACACTTGCGTCGCTGGGAGCGAGCGCGTCGGCCTTGAGCGCGTTTCGGAGCTTGGTTTCGTTGATCTCCAAGTCGCCGCGGATACAGACTGCCACTTCGTAGGGCGATCCAGAATCCGGATCGACCGTGAAGATGATCGTCTTGATCATGTCCGTGGCTTCGATCCCTGGGAAGTGCGTCTCGAGCTGTTCGACCGTCATGATGTTCGGGGTTTCCTCCCATTGGACGGGTTGGAGCTCGGTTGTGTATTCCGGGCGGGGATAACGGCTTTCGGCCTTTTCCGCGTTCGCACCGTAATCGCAGTTGTCGCACGTGAGCAACACGTCTTCGCCGGCGGCGCAGACTGCCATAGACTCTGCTGAGCCCTGGCCGCCAATCGCGCCACTGTCGGCATGAACCGACAAGCAGTTTATGAGTCCTGCACGGGTGAAGATGCGCTCGTAGACGAGTCGGAGGAGTTCGAATGAGTGGCGCATGCCTTCTTCGTTTATGTCAAACGAATAGGCATCCGACATCTCGAACTCGCGTGCTCGGAGGAGTCCGAAGCGCGGACGAATTTCGTCCCGGAACTTCGGACCGATTTGATGCAGGATGACCGGTAGATCACGGTAGCTGTGAACCTCGCCCGCAACGAGCATTGTCACCACTTCTTCCGCCGTCGGAGACAGTCCGAAGACCGCACCCGAATGCTGTTCGGTGGTGGTAAACATCGTTTTGGACGCTACATACTTGTCCCAACGCTCCGTTTGCTGCCAGAGTTCTCGGGGTTGTAGGATCGGCAGTTGCAGGTTTTGAATCCCTGCCCGCTCCATTTCCTCGAAGACGATCTGGCGCACCCGCTGTAGCACCCGCCACCCAAGGGGTAGCAGGGCGTGTACACCGGACGCAACGTTGCGAAAGTATCCAGCTTGTTCCAGTAGCCGTTGTGAATCGATCAGTCCTTCCCGCGTCGAACGACGAGTGGTTGGGAAGTGCTGCGACATTCGCATGCTAGTCTCACCTCTTGTCTTGGTCGTATGCTCTTTGAAAAGAGCTCCCATGATTGGGATGCGGTTATTATATGAGTTGTTCTCGAGGCGTGTCAAGGGGTGAGAGGCCTTTTTGATTGCCCCCAACAGGAGGGAGTGCTAGAGTTTAGCTAGCTGGAGGTAACTATTTCTACTGGTTTTGAAGCGTACGAACATTTTTTGACGTTGCCTATAGAAAAACAGATAAAAACCATTGATTCCTCGTCACTGAAATTGTATACTTCGTGCTTACCTTAACGACGATGTTAAGGTAAGCATGGGGGAGACCCTTAAAAATCAAGAGGAACAAGATGAAACTGATGAGCACTGCATTGCTACCAGAGAATATTTATCGTCAGCTTTCCGATCGGTGCGCCCAAGCCAATGCATCCTTGTTAGAGACTCTTGATTCTTGGAGTCTCGTGCAGGTGGATCGGTTTACGAGCTCCGGACGGAATTATTTGGGTGAAGAAGCGACATTGTGGGCGCTACGCCCTGCCCTTACCCTTGGATGTTACGAACCATGGCGCGAAGCAACCGTAGCTCAGAAGACACTTGCATTGGAAACACGCTTGCACGTTCGGGGCACACATTCCAAGCACGCGTATCTTGAGCAGCTTGGTGAGGATGCACGCGCAGCACTTGCCGCACTCCCGCACCCGCCGCTTGTTGCTGCTTGGTACGAAACAAGTGAAATTCGTTCGCTTGTCGATGGGTTGGGCGGAAAATTGTTGACTGCAAAACGCGAGGTGCGTGAAATAGTAGAAGACAAAAGCCGCCTGAATGAATTGCTCGCGAGCGCAGGCATCGAAGCTGGTTTGCAAATTGCGAGTATACGCGTCGAGGGTAGAGCGCCTGCATTTAATGAGCTCGCCAACCGACTTGGGCTACCCCTCGTGGTTCAGGTGAATTCATCAGGCGGCCGCGGAACACTGTTTGTTTCGAACGAACAGGACTTTACTGACGCACTTGCGCTGGGGCGGCCGTTGCGTATCTCCGAATTTGTGCCCGGGTTTTCGTCGAACACTACTGTCCTAACCATTGCAAACGGAAAAGGATGCCAAGTGTACGTCGACCAGCCCTCGCACAAAGCGATGCACGTTCGCGAGGTCGGAATTGGCAACGCAAAAGGGGCCGGCAATGACTGGTCTATCCCGTTCGAATATGAGGGCGTGAATGCGCTCGTCGAGTCAGCGGTACGTTTGGGCGAGTACCTGTTCGAAACATACGGGCTCGTTGGGCTGTGGGGTATCGATACTATCTGGAACGGCAACCAGGTTGTGATCAACGAGATCAACTGCCGTAACCAAGGAACAACTGAAGTGTCTGGCATCAACCAGATCCTGCGCGGCGTTCCGCCGTTTGTTGTGTCCCACCTTGCCCTTCATGCTGGCACGCCTGTTTCGTGGCTTCCCAATCCGGACCAGTACAACGCCCAAACGATCCAAGGGGCGTCGCACCCGAGTGGGCTCAGGCCGTTCTATCTCAAAATCCGCAACCGGATGAATCTGCCAGTTGTTACCTCACCTGATCTACCGTCAAGTGGCGTGTACCGACTGGAAGCAACCGAGCAACTCAAGTGGCTGCATCCTGCAGGCTGCACGTATGAGGCGAATTTTGACGAAAACGAAGTTCTGGTAGCCAACCTGCCTGGGGCAGCAACCCTGTGCTTGCCAGGAGCGGAGTTATGCACGCTCGAAGGCCTTACAACCAATCGGTCCATCTTTGACGGACCTTATTCCCTATCGCCCTATGGTGAAATGCTAACCAGAGCAATCTATAAGCACTTCATCCCCGACCCCGACTGGAGAAGCTAATGAAACAAGACATGCTTACGAGGGCGGGGGTCAATGCATCAGAGCATCTCCCCATCCTGGTCAATGAAGATCATACCAGCCTGAGTTTAGACGCGCAAACAGTGCGATTCGGACTTATCGACCAGCTACGCACGCTTCCCCCGGAAGCATTTGCGCGGCTGCAGTACCTGCAACCACAGGTCGGCTGCTTCAACCGCTGCGCATTCTGCAGCCAAGTTGCGGGCAAAGACGTGTGGCAGCTGCCACTCGAAAGCTTGGAGCACCTGGATCGCTGCGATTGCATTCGTCCAACGCGAACACGGCATCGATACGCCTTCACTCGTTGGAGCCCAACGCGAGAATCACCGACCAGGAACGGTGTTCCCGTATCTCGACAATGATATCGCTTCCTATCCGCACCTATACGAATACATTCGAATGGTGCACACGGATTTGGGAGCTAAGGTGCGCATTTCCACTGTGGGCTATTCGCGTCATAACCGACTCCTGCACCAGATGCACAGCCGCATCGCACATGAGCTCGGAGCCGCGATTGCAGGGATTCGGTTTTCTTTCACGCCCTATCCTGTCGGATTGCAGCGTGAGGAATCGTTGCTTACCAGCAAACGGGAGTTTATCGCGGATTTCGCCAACCTTCTTGCAACATATCGCCCACTGGTCAAAACCTTGGGTGAGGGGAAGGAAACGGCCTGCGTTGAGCTGCGGTTCCCACCACTTGCGATTAAGACACCGGTCTTTGAAACGAGTATTTGCGACCATCACGTCATCCGTGCTGGGCCGCATCTGCTTGTGCGAGTGCGTTGCGGAGGTGACAACCTTGAGCGCACGCTGGTAGATCAAATCATCGGTTCAAAACCAGCGTTCACCACTGAGCCGACTCCCTATCTACTTATCACCGATGATGACGTAGAAAACGGATGGCAAGCGCTCGTTCGTTCGATGATTGAAGAAGGCTCTTCATCTCTCTCGAGAGTGCGACAAGTGAATGTGTACTGCTTCGAAAATGCCGACGGTCGGTACTACGCGGTTGACCCCACGTTTGCGGCAGACGGCACATTCCGGGCTCTACACATATATCCGTGTGCGCACAGCCGAACAACGTCCGGCTACACGGACGGCACCCGGTTGCTCCTAAACACGCTTGTTTCGTACAAGCGCTCGCATGGAAAGGACCGGCGCGATCAATTCCCTGAAGCGAACTGGGACAACGTCGCCCATGTCCTCAGCGAAATGTGCCGGGAAGCCGATACACGTGCCAGTAGTGATTCGCACTGGGCTTTCCACCAACACGAAACGGTTATCCCGTTAGTGCGTGGCTTTGTCGAGGCACTCAAACAAGCCGGCTATCCAGCATCGGCTTTCTTCGATCCACGATTCACAATCGACACCGGTCAGATTGTCAATCAAGGGCGTGCGCGCAAGCTCTTCCATGGGCTGACCGAACACGACGATGAGCCAATGACGCCTCTTGAGGAGCGTGGCTACGGGAAAGTGAGCATTTCGTCTGAGCGTGGGCTGATCTGGCGCATCGCGCCTGTTCCGTCCGCTCGTCCAGGCTTGATGTCAAAGGCACGTATCGGCGGGAAAAATGATCTGAACATTGCTATGGCCCTGCAGGTTCAAGAGCTACACCCCCGCCACCTACGTGCGTTCGACCCAGATACGCACCAACCACTTCGCCAATTCTTCATAAAAGGCCTCGAGGTGGAACACGTACATTTGGAATCGGTTCAAGATTCCTTTGCTATTCCTGGAGCGCGTATCGTGTAACTGCAGTTGCGGCGCCAAGCATCCGCTTGGCGCCGCTTTCTTATTGTCTCCTCGGATAGTAAAAGGTAGGATAAGCGTATGAAATTTAAGGTTCGGGTGGCGTGTGTAGTTGTCTGCAACGATGAGTTTGCGTTGATTCAACGTAAAACTGAAGATGGTGAACAATGGACACTTCCCGGAGGGAATGTGGAAGAAGAAGATATTGAAACTGCGATTATTCGGGAACTCGATGAAGAGCTTGGACTTACAGGCGTGAAACCCGAATTATTGTGCCTGCAAGATATGCTTATTCATCGCCCAGACAAGGAAGGTTTGTATCGAAAATTACACATTGTATTCCGTGTGGTAATCGACACAGCGACTCGTGAAAAACTCAAAATTGTTGAGGCAGATGATCTCTCCGACGGTTCAGTTAAATGGATTGCGAAAGCGAGCTTGGCTGATCTTCATATGTATCCTTCAATAAATATGTTTCTATTTAACCTTCCGAGCTTAAGCGATCCAGTGGTCCCAAGCGTACTCCCCCCGCTGACGGACGAGACATATTCGTGGCGCTAACTGATTGTCTGAACCAGTAGCAAATGTTATCGTTTACGTAGCTGGAGGTAGATATCGCTACCGGTTTTGAAACATACGAAAAGTTTTTACTAGCGCCGATTGCGGAGCAGGAGCGCATGTTGCGCGAAAATTCGCCTGAATGGTGGGAGCGGGAAGGGGAGAAAAAAGCGCTCGTCACATTTCACCAGGCCGCCCAACGCGTGCCAGCGTATAAAGATTTTCTAAAAAAGCACAACGTTAATCCAGAAAAAGTTGTGACAATCGAAGATTTCAAACAATTCGTCCCCGTGATGACGAAAAATGAGCAAAAAAATTATTGAACTTCGAAATAAGTGGATTACTGTTTGGAAGGAATCTCTTCAGTTACCAAATGGCACGCTCATACCAGAGTACTACTTTGTCCAAAAACCTGATTTTGTCATAATTGTTCCTCTGACTGATTCCGGAAAGGTAATTATGCTGCGCCAGTGGCGCCCAATCCCCAACGACTACATCTACAATCTTCCGATGGGATTTATAGAGCCGACTGATCGCTCACCAAAATCCGCTGCCATACGCGAATTGAAAGAAGAAGTGAACTGTGAGTCAAAGCAATGGATTAACCTGGGAACATATTGGCGAGCGCCGAGCTTTCTCACAACCAAGGCTCATTTCTTTCTCGCGCTATGTGAAAAAAATAATTTAAGCGGCATACCCCAAGACTCCAAAGAAGACGCATTCCCAGAGATAATGAGTCTTGAAAAAGCATCAGCATTCACTACCGATTTAAGCTCGCTTACCGCGCTTTTACTCGCCCAAAATTGGCTTGAGAAAAGGCCCAGATAACTCATTAGCGCATGCTGCTTTACAAGATTTTTTAAATAAAAAAATATGAAAAATGAAGATAAAACCACCAATCACTAGTTAAGTGACTATGTTTAGTGAAAAATCAGAAAATCTATTAAAGAATTATGGGTTGCAACTTATGCCCACAAAGATAAAACCGTGGGGCTTTACAATTGGAATTCATCCGAATTCTATTCATAAGTTTATTAATCTCTTTTTTCCAGAATCGATGGTAAATGAGGATCAAGTAAGCCCACGCTTCATAATAGTAAATCCTAAATCACGCTTGTCTTGGCAGAAGCACGAAAGAAGAATGGAATTATGGAAAATCGTTAAGGGTCCTGTAGGAGTGATGTTAAGCCAGACAGACAAAGAGCCCAAATCACCTGAGATAAAAAATACTAATTCCATCATTAAAATTGGACCACAAACAAGGCATCGCATAGTCGGGCTTACTGAACCTGCAATTGTCGCCGAAATATGGATACACACAAATGAAAACAATCCATCAGACGCAAACGATATTACGAGGTTGGATGACGACTATGAAAGATGAGAGGGGGAGAAAATACAAGTTAGAGTAATTGGATACATCGCGTCGCCACTGGGAGTAGCTCTAATGTTGTAACTTTATTAAAATCTACCCAATTAGCTTTTTCGACCTCAAGATTATCAATCTCGTAGTCGGGTGTTTTTACTTCACAGCTAAACACCGTCACCGCACCATTTTTATCAAAATCGAACTTAACTTTCCCTCGCCTTTTCAAATTACTGATTGAAATCCCCACCTCTTCACGCACTTCCCTAACCGCCGCTTGTTCGGGACTTTCGTTTTTTTTAACTCCGCCGCCGGGTAATGTCCATCCAACTCTATATGTGTTCTTAATGAAAAGAAGCTTGTTTTTATAGAAGATAACCACCTTAACTCCCTGACCGGTCGGCCTGAGGAACTGCAGGGTCGGTTTTAAGGAAGGATAATATTTGGCAATCAAGAATCTCGCGATTCGCTTCACGGTG
>JAGVHQ010000036.1 GCA_020056565.1 Candidatus Berkelbacteria bacterium | reverse complement strand
TATGCATAAACGAATTTGGATTAGATTAATCAGCATTACTATTATCGCTATCTTGGCGACATCAATTGTTATTCCAAACGGACCAGACCTCAGAATCGGAAAGTGTTATCGAGCATTACAAATAAAACAAGGATTAGACCTCAAAGGGGGAACGCAGCTCACATATCAAGCGGATATGTCCCTCGTCGCTAACGAAAATCGCGCTAAAGCGCTTTCGAGCTTAGTGGACGTAATTGACCGCCGAATTAACGCATTAGGGGTATCCGAGCCGATTATTCAAACAAGTACCGTTGAAGGCAAAGATAGCGTACTCGTAGAATTACCGGGCGTACAGGATGTCCAACAAGCAACGAATTTGATTGGAAGAACAGCGCAGCTGACGTTTTACTCCGAAGGGACAAATGCCGCAGCCGGGGCTGACAATCCACTTGGAAACTACGTACCTACAGAGCTCACGGGCGCGTTTCTTTCTGCCGCAGATGTTACCTTCCAAGACCCAACCGGCCAGCAAAGCGCGGGAACCGCACCTGTGGTCTCACTCCAATTTAACGCAAAAGGAGCGGAGTTCTTCCAAAAATTAACCCGTGAAAATGTAGGGAAAACAATTGCGGTCGTACTTGATAACCAAATCTTGACCGCTCCCGTCGTCCAGGGAGAAATTAGCGGCGGTCAAGCAGTAATCACTGGCACGTTTACGCTAGACGAAGCCAAAGAGCTCGCACGACTTTTGAATGCAGGGGCTTTACCCGTACCAGTTACGCTGGTAAGTGAGCGTACAATCGGGCCAACGCTGGGAGAAGAATCAATCCGACGCTCATTAGTGGCGGGTGGTATCGGCTTACTTGCAATTAGCATCTTTATGCTCGCCCAATATCGCAAACGGGGCCTCTTCGCCCTGATTGCGCTTGTAATTTACACGTTGATTGTTTTGGCATTGTTTAAATTGATACCCGTTACTCTTACCCTTGCAGGAATTGCGGGTTTCATTCTTTCGGTCGGAATGGCAATTGACGCGAATATCCTCATTTTTGAACGGATGAAAGAAGAAGAACGGGCCGGCAAAACTCCTACAACTGTTCTTGAAGAAGGATTCCGCCGCGCATGGCTATCTGTGCGTGATTCTAATCTCTCATCACTTATGACAGCTGCGATCCTTATTTGGCTTGGAAGCGGTGTTGTGCGAGGATTTGCGGTCACGCTTTCGATTGGAATCCTTGTTTCGATGTTTACAGCTGTGACAGTAACACGCACTTTGTTAGCCGCCTTCGGTACCCGGAGAGCACAATGAATATCATTGGGCATCGTTTATGGTGGTACATATTATCTATCTGTTTGATCATCCCGGGAATTGCAGCAATTGCGACATGGGGCCTTCCAGTTGGAATTGATTTCCGTGGCGGAACCCTCATTGAAATTGAAACAAAGAATGAAACATCTCCTTCAACAATTAAAGACACTCTAGAAAAGAACAGCTATAGGGCAGTTGTTACCTCGGCAGGGCAGGGAAGAGCGCAAATCCGAATCCCTCCTTTAGAACAGGAGAAAAAGGGGCAATTACAGGAGCAGCTGCGAGCTGGAATAGGGGAGTACGCCGAAGTCAGTTTTCAGACGGTCGGGCCGACCGTAAGTCGTGATTTAACCACAAAAGCATTGTGGGCTATTGGGTTAGCTTCAATTGGGATTATTGTGTTTATCGCGTGGGCCTTCCGGAGGGTTCCACGCCCTGCTTCTTCATGGCGTTTTGGATTTGTCGCAATTATTGCCCTCCTGCACGATCTGCTAACAACCGTGGGGGTCTTTGCAATTGTTGCGCATTACAAAGGTTATGAAATTGACAGCTTGTTTATTACCGCGCTTCTTACAGTACTTGGATTCTCAGTGCACGACACAATTGTGATTTTCGACCGCATTCGCGAGAACCTACGCTTACATCCTTCCCAGCCATTCGCACAAGTTGCGAACTTTAGTGTCGTACAAACATTTGCACGCTCGCTTGGAACTTCATTGACGGTCGTGCTTGTATTATCGGCACTCTACATTTTTGGCGGCACGAGCATTCATGGATTTGTCTTTACGTTACTTTTTGGAATCATCATTGGAACCTATTCATCAATATTCATTGCCGCACCACTTTTAACAACCTGGCAGAATAGAGTTCACGCTCGCGCGACGAAACAGGTATAAAAGCCCCAGAATGCGCTAGGACACGTTTAATAACCCGCTGTGGTATGCTGAATCGTACGAAAGGAAAAATTTCACAATGTGGTTTGCGTTAGTCGGAATTATAGTTGGTATTATCGCGGGATCATTCACGACGTTCACGATCCCAGTTTTATATGCGCGTTATAGCGCAGTCGCGATTATCGGTATTCTTGATTCCGTAATCGGCGCCATTCGTGCTGATTTACGGGGTAAATATAGTGCTGCAATTTTCGGGTCAGGTTTGATTAGCAATATGGTCTTGGCTGCCGGAATCACATACCTAGGGGATGTACTACAGATTGACCTCTACTTAGCCGTAATCGTGGCATTTACGATTCGGATTCTCAATAATATCGGCATCATTCGATACGCGTTTTTAACGCGGTTCTTGGGCAAACGCGCCGTGCGTGAAAAAATAGCAGGGGAGTAACAATTCGTGCTATATCGGCCCCTCGAACCATTCTGTCGCGGCTCCAGCGGCCGCTCCTCACTGCTGCCTCGACGCACTAATCCCACCTTTGGTGGGAACCAAGCTTAGTGCGTCTGCGGAGCTTTTCGGGGCCGATATAGCACGAAAAAGAGAAGGGGAGATGAAACGTTCTCCGAGACCTAGCGCGAGATTGTGCGATGCTTTAGCGTTGTACAATCTCGCGAACATTGCTCCGACATAATAAAGGGGAACAAAGCGATCTTTATTATGTCGGAGAATGTTTATTTTACGACTAAATAACAAATCAAGCCCGATTAGTCATTAAAAAACACGATAAAAATAGCGGTTCTTTACCCTGCCCTTTTCGATTCTTTTAGAATCTTCCCGTATTTAACTCAATCACCCTCTAAACCAATAAGACTCCCCTTGCACCACTATCTTCAGATTTGATCAAAACCAATCCCCTGTTCAATCCCACTGCTAACAAAAAACGACTTATTGTACCTGATTAGCCGTCGTCATACTGTGTCTATAACCATATTTATAGTCGTACATTATTGTTTCTTGCAACGCAAGCGTCGCAAAAACTTTCGATATTGTACAACGCCACGCGTCGCACAATATCGAAGTTCACTGCTTCTCAACTACTATACATTCAAACACCCTTCAAAGCTGAATGCTTTTCCCCTCTTCGAGTTTGCCGCTCTGCTCGGAGTCGTCCTGCTTTTTACTGGAGTATGAAGTATCCAATAGGCCAGTTTGAGGATGTTGACGCGCATTTTCCTTATTTATGACTGGTTCAGTCTTAGTAGGCGCTGCCTCACGCTCTTTACTCAGTGGCGGGATCTTAACCCCCGGTCGATGAGGATAATGAGTCGGATGCGTACTTTTGGGCGCAGCTGCAGAAGGCTTACTCGAGGAAGAAACAGGTGTACGAGGTGGCGTAGGGTCTTTTACAGCTGAAGGAGTAGACTCGCTGTGTGCAGAGGAATGTTTTTGAGGTCCTTCACTCTTCTTGGTTGGGGCAGATGTGCTTGCACTATCTTTTTGCGGGGGTTTTGGACGATACGGTTCTTGCCTACCAACTCCTCCCCTGCCCTCAGGTGGGAGCCAAGGTTGCTTAGGCTTTTCTCCACCCTCCTCATCAATCTTAATCTCTTCGTTAATGGCCGCTTCCACATCTCCACGCGGACGACCATATTTTTCCTGAGAACGTTGCACAATCTCTTCGGTATGACCCTCCATATCAGTCCGAGGGGGCAGGGTTTGAGCTGAAAACGCAGGAGAAGTTACCCCGTCAATCGACATTTTCACATATACCTGATAATTATCTACATTCACCATATCGTTTGCTTCAAATACCGGTTCAAACTCCTTCACCAGCGAACTGGCATCTGTTGCCCCAACACGGAAACTAATCAGTGTCCCAACATTCCCGAAAACCGCGCTCGCGACTGGTTCCGGCATTTGCGCGATAAACTGATTCGTCATTATCAGATTAAGATGGTACTTGCGTGCTTCAGAGAGGATCGTAGCAAAAGACTCAGTCGCGAAATTCTGAAACTCATCCACATACAAGTAGAAATCGCGGCGATCAGCCTCGGGAATGTAGGCCCGTTGCATAGAGGCAAGTTGAATTTTAGTGATCATCATCGCGCCTAAAAGAGCCGCACTGTCTTCCCCTAGCTTTCCAATTGATAGGTCGAGTAAGAGGATCTTACCCGAGTCCATAATCTCGGCGATGTTAATCGTTGACTTAGGTTGACCGACAATATTTCGAATCATGGGCGATGAAAGAAACTGCCCAACTTTGTTTTGAATCGGGCTAATCGCCTCAGTTCGAAACTTCGGCTCATAACGTTCGAACTCATCTACGAAGAAGGCCTTGATTACCGGGTCGGTAATTTTATCCACGACCCGATTGCGGTAACGCTTATTTGTAAGAATCCGAGTAATCCCAAGCATGGTGGCATTCGGGTAATCCAAAAGTGCCAGAACCGTATTGCGTAAAATATATTCAAGCCGGGGGCCCCAAGATTCGCCAAAAATCTTTTTGAAAATCCCCACCACTCCCGACGCGACGATTCCTTTCAACTCGGGGTTGACATTTTCCAAAGGGTTGAAACCGATCGGAAAATCACTCTGGGCGGGCGCGAATAAGATAACGTCGTCAATCCGCTCTTTCGGGACAAATTTAAGAACGTTTGCGATCAAGTCCCCGTGCGGATCAACAACCGCCACTCCCCTGCCCTCCTTGATATCATCAATAATCATATTTTCCAAAAGCGTTGACTTACCGGTCCCGGTCTTCCCAATTGAATACATATGATAACGTCTGTCACGTAACTTAATACCGAACTCTTCCTTATGGGCGCGATAATTCGTGAGCCCTAAAACCGTAATATCCTCGGGTGCTACATTCGCAACAAGGGGCAAGTTTAACGGTGGCTCGCCTGTTTTTGAACCAGCCCAAACGATCGTCGGGATCTCCACAGATTTACTCGGTAAATGAAACAGAGATGCCAATTCTTCAATATTCAAGATATGGCCCTCATCTTCAAACAAACGCGCCCGATACGCTTGCAACGCATCCGCACCGGTTTGAATCGGCTTGGCAGAAAATCCGTTCATATTAATTGTATTGAATTGCTTAAACGCTCCCACGACCGCGCTGATCTTTGCTCTCGCTGCCATTTCCGTCGGTGCGACAGCCGTGATTCTGATTTTTGTTGAAAACCCAAGCTTTGTTATTTTCAATTGCACACCTTTGTGGGATTCTTGCTCGAGCTTGCTTGCTGCCCCTTCAGCAGAATCGTCGGAATCTTTTGATACTTCAGGGCCGCTCACAATTGTTTTAATAAACTCAAAGAAGAAATGCACTATTTTACGACCCACGAGGCGCCAAATCGGAATATTTCCGTGAATTTCAGCCAGCGACAAATACGCCCTTCCCCGTGTTTGCCAAATATCGGGAACAGGACGGACGAGAACTTGAATCCAAACTTGCTCGCGTTGGGCAACATTACTAATAACACTCGTAATTCCTGCTAAAGGATCAACTTCAAAGTTTTGAAAAGTTTTAATCGGAAAAACTTCGTTTTTATTCAGGACTAACTCGGCCTGAGCAACCTCGACCGGCTCGCCACCCAGCTCGAGTTCGCTCGTGTAATCTTCAACATGCGCAATTTCCGCTGTGGGATACTGAGCGTAAATCTGCCCCTGCACGAATTCGCGTAAACGCGCCGGCACCCAAGCATAAAACTGGATATATTTTTCACGGGCTGCTATTTCAAAACTAAGGTGCTCTTGAAAACGCGATTTCGGATCGTAAATTCCATGCAGCGCAGCAAACATTTGTTCTGCTGCTAAAGGGGTTTTTTCATTATTCTTCGGAACCAGAATGCGAAGTAGCATCCAATCGCGAGATTCGTGCCAAGCGATCCGCGCCCGGTTATTTATAAGCCGCCGCGCCATGATAATTAGTACAATTGGGCTTGCGATCGCCAAGATCCCCACGATTGTTTGCGAAAGAATTGTCATCTGCTACTTTCTCTGCATACGGTACGCAGGAGATGAAAGTATACCGCACTCACATTTTTATAACCAGAACCCATTAGTTTCTATACTCCGGGGCGAATTCCGCTTTCGAGAGGAGGGGCGCTCACTTGGGCAGAGGCGCCTTGACGAAATTCGTCTTCGATTTCTCGTTCTATCTGGGCGCGTTCCCTTCCGTGCTTTAAGCGCGAGAGTTGTCGGACAGCCGCCCCTAATTCGGGATTTGGTTCTTGACTTGCGCGGACTGTTACCATGGAGAAAGGTTTACTGGGCGCACCGTTGATTAAAAGCCGCACATACGCGTTGAATTGTTCGAGATTGGTTAAGTCCGCAACGGTTACGCCCGGAAATTCCTTTTCGAGAAATTCCGCATCTGCCGCTCCAATTCGAAAACTGACCATTGTCCCCGCGTTACCGATCACTGCATCCCGTACGCGCTCGGTAAGTTGCGCGATATACTGGTTCGTAATATTGAGGTTAAGGTGATACTTCCGAGCTTCAGATAGAATTGTAGCAAACGTATCGGTCGTAAAGTTTTGGAACTCATCAACATACAGATGAAAATTGCGCCGCTCGGCTTCAGGGATATCTGCCCTTGAGAAGGCTGCCACTTGAATCTTAGAGATAAGAATCATTCCTAAAAGGTGCGCGTTTGTATCTCCTATCTTCCCCTTAGAAAGATTAACAAGCAGAATCTTACCCTGGTCCATCACTTCACGGAACTTAATTACCGAGGTGTGCTGGCCGATAATGTTACGCATCAAATCATTCGTCATGAACCGCCCGAACTTAGAAATAAAGTAGTTGTACATTTCTGATTTGTGGAAATCTGCGGTTTTCTGGAGCTGCTGTTCCCAGAACGCGCGTACGACAGGGTCGCGCACGTGCCGGATACGTTCTTCACGGAAACGGTCATCCGTGAACAACCGTGGGATCTCAATCAGCGTTCCCCCTTTAGGGTGGGCCATCAGTGTTAAAATTGCATTGCGTGCCCAGTGCTCCCATTGCGGCCCCACAATCCCCGTACGCTGGGGGTCAAACAATTTATAAAAGATTTCGATAATTTCTTGGATCAAAAGGTCGCGCTCTTCAGGGTTTTGATATTCAAGCAAGTTGAGCCCGAGGGGGCGTTCGACATCTGAAGGATCAAAAATAATCACGTCTTCAGCGCGTTCTTTAGGGATGCGGGGTATTATTTCTTCAATCGCATCTCCGAGCGGATCAATATACGCACAGCCCCCGCCCGCGTAAATGTCTTGCAAAATCATATTGAGGAAAACAGTTGTTTTTCCCGTACCGGTTTTCCCGATCATAAACAAATGCCGTTGTCGGTCAGAGGGCAGAATCCTGACTGGCAAATGATCTCCTCTAAAAATGCTCTCGCCGACCCCAATACCCTCTCGCGGCAATTCTGAAGGGGGCGGCAATTTACGTGCAAAAAGCCAACGGATATTAGGAGTTTCGATATAGTGGTTCGGAAAATGGAACATCGAAGCGAGTTCCTCGGTATTAAGGATCATCACTCGCGCGGCAGATGACGTACGGAAGATATAATCGGAAATAATCGTTCCTTTTGTTTTCTCAACTACTTTCAATCGATTACCCTCGGGGGTGGAAAATTGTGAAAATGCACCGGCAATAGTACGCAGATGCATTGCTGCGGTTGTCTGGTCCGTACCGGTAACAATTAAACGGATAGTGGTTTTGAAGGCAACTTTACTTCCCTTTTCTTGAAACAACTTGAGCATTTCTTCTTGCATCGGCGTCATCCGATATGAAGCGTGCATTGCCGGGTCTTGTTGAGTTTGGGGCTGTCCGCCACGGTGCATACTGCCGGTTATTCCTTCGAACAGTTCGTCAAACAAATATTGGACCGGATTGGCGTACGCGCTTTTACCCAGCTTTACATTGCGCGCCGCGTAATCCACTCCGTAACGCCACCGTTCAGTAGTCGGCTGCAGTATGAATTGGATTGCCGCTGTTCCTTGGTCACCAAGCTTAGAGAGGGCATTTGTGAGCGGATTAAGGGTCTCGGATTCCAATTTTTTGTATGTTTTCAGGGGAAAGATATAGCGACGAGCAAGGCGTAGAGTTGCGGTCGCGATTGCCCCCTCACGATTGGTAAAGATGTTTGGCGAGGGAACTTCTTCAACCTGAGCAGCTGGATAGTGGGCATGCAATTGTTTGATGAGAAAGTCTCGTTGTACCCGAGGAATCGTGACATAGAAACGGATAGTTCCTTCGAGCGCAACTATCTCAAACGCAAGGGTTGGTTGCGGCCCAAGCACCTTTCGGTTGTAGAGCGATGCCAGCGAAGCAAAGAATTGCTCCGCGACGCTTGTCAATTCGCGAAAATCCTTTTGAGGTTGACCTTCTTTTGGCATCTCCTTTGGAATCCCGATCAGAAGCGTTGCAGATTCCAACGCAAGCCGTAAACGCCCTTCAGCGCGACGCTTGCGCCACCATATAAAGCCAAGTACGAAGCAGGCGATAGCAACAATTAGCACGAGCGTTGCTACCCAATCAAAGTTGGATGTCGTTTCGATCGTTTCCGTCATAGGTGTTCCTTACACCAAGGCAGTGTCCCCTCCCTAGTTACTTCTATTCTATAACGTTTAGGTCAAACTATGCAGCGCGCTCGGTAACGTCTGATTCCAAGCCATTCTCTGAGGTACGACGAAGATTAAGATCTTCTATCACCTTTGCGGCTTCACTCATCGATGTTACAGAAGTCATTGAGCTCGCAGAGGCCGGTCCAGTCTCCGCAGAAGGAGCACTGTCAGTGTGCCCGGTTTGATCTAATTCTTGTATCGACTGAGCTGGAGGCGGAGGAGGTGGAATACTCTCCCCTACTTCAGGCTTAACATCCATTCCGACCGTTTTCTCCCCTATCTCTTGAGTTGGAGAAGAACCTGGTACGCTGACTGGTTCAAGAGTAGGTGGCGTTTCCGGGTTCACCGAAGCGGATGGTTGGTTTTCAACCAGTCCGCCTCCGCCAGAAGGAGCGGATGGCGGATTTTCGTTCGGAGAACGGGGGTCAAGTTCTTTTCGTGGCATAATATACCTCCTCAATGCTTACATATTGCACTACGTATAAGCCGCAATGTCTCGCCCACTATAACAGCCGCATTAGAGGGTGTCAACCCCAATGGGCAGGGGTGGGCACGATCGTGCGATTGGCATGGAACGCCTGACCGATCCGATGTATGCCGTCTCCGACACGCTCGTCTTCATCTTGGCGCGGGCCAGTGACACCCGCCCAATATGTAACAGTCGGCCAATCATGATGCGCGTCGAAAGTAAGCGTTGTGAGAGAACCAAGTTCACACTCCAGTGTTTTGAAGTGATTCAGGTTCAGATGTTCAAAATATGCCCGCACGGAAAGGATCGGGTCGCCATGAGAGCAAAGTATGATTGTCTCGCCCGAAAAACGATGCCGCAATCGTTCAATTTCAGAAAGCATACGGTGTTGGGCATCGGCAAGTGTTTCGCCCGCAGGGTCATTCAGTTGGGTCGCATGCGTAAGGTATGCATGCCATTCAGCCGGATAACGAGTTTTCACAACGGCCAACGGAATGTTCTCCCAACGCGGATAGTCCCACTCCCGCAAAGAAAACAGAATACCACTTGAGGCGGCTGGAAAATGCGCCATAAAAATCCGTGCGGTATCGCGCGAACGCTGAAGGGGAGAGCCGAAGATCGCAGTGGGATGCGCGCGCTCGAGGTGCACGGCCGCCTCATTCACCTGCTCACGCCCAATCGTAGAAAGAGCGAATCCGGGCAGGTTCCCCTTTACCAACCCAAGTGGATTTTCAGTTTGCCCATGCCGGGCTAAATGAATAACAGTTTCTTCCCTCCTGTATGTCATAGTTTTATTGTATCTTAAACGTACTACTATGCATCACAATAGAATTTGCATTATGGGCAATGCCGGAAGCGGAAAATCCTCACTTGCTAAAAGATTGGGGGAAGAACTGCATCTTCCGGTCTATCATTTGGATCGTGAGTTATTATACGGGGATTTCAAGAAGCACGCTTTAGAAGAGAGAACGCGACGCCATTCGAAGTTGACTGAGGGGGAAGATTGGATCATTGACGGAAACTATCGCGATCACCTACCTGTGAGAATTAAGCGCGCAACCGCAGTGATTTTCCTCAATGTTCCTCGCCCTACGGCTATCCTGCGGTTATTAAAAAGAAACAAAGCAAACAGTCACATCCCGGAAAGTGTTCCTGAAGAAGCCCGAAAAAAGATGACATTCCGATTGCTATGGTGGACCGCAAAGTATTCCCGTGTTGAGAGGTTGAAAACGCTTAAGATGATGCAAAACGAATTCCCGGATACCCAATTAATTATCCTCGCCCCAAAATCAGTTGAAGAATGGATCTCCGAGATTAAACAACGCTTAGCGTTATAACTAGCAAAGCCCGGCATTAAGCCGGGCTTTGCGTTCTTCAAATCTTGCTGGATTTACTTCAGTTCTACTTTTGCCCCCGCTGCCTCAAGCTTTTTCTTCGCCACTTCCGCCTCTTCTTTATTGAGGTTTTCTCGGACGGTCTTTGGAGCGGCTTCTACCAAATCCTTTGCTTCTTTTAAGCCCAATTCTTGGTTGATTTCGCGCACGGCCTTGATCACGGCAATCTTTTGGTCACCAGAGTTTGCAAGCACAACTGTGAATGATGTTTTCTCTTCCACTGGCTCTTCCCCTGCTGCTCCTGCTCCCCCACCTGCTCCACCTGCCATCATCATCGGCGCAGCTGCCGAGACACCAAACCGCTCTTCAAGCGCTTTTACTAATTCCGAAAGTTCAAGCACGTTCAACTCTTCGATCTTTTTGATAAGTTCCTTGAACTTCCCGCTTGGCTCGGGCTTTTTCTCAGCCTGAGGCTTTACTTCCTCTTTCGGTGCTGCGGCTGTTGCAGCTGGCGCTGCGGGAGCTTCCGGTGCGCTTGCTGGGGTCTCAGTAGCTGCCGCTTCTGCTACGGGCGCTTCCCCGCCTGCCGGCGAGCTAGACTCTTTTTGATCTTCTTTGGGTTCGTCTGACATAGATAATTCCTTTCGTTTTAGCTTATGCGGCGGTTTCCCGCTGCGTTTTATATTGGGACAATACATTAACCAGTGCACGCGCCGGACCAATAATCACGTTTACCAACCCAGTTAATGGTGCAGCCAGCGTACCGACTAATTTAGCCTTCAGCTCGAGTTGGGTTGGTAGTGCGGCAAGCTCGTTTATCGCGGAGGTAGATATCACTACTCCATCCATAATTCCAGAAACTGGCTCAAACGCTTCATTCTCTTTGCTAAAGCTCTTGAGCGCTTTTGCAAGTTCAGCTTGATCACCGCGGCCCGTTACAATCGCCAGCGGCTCATCAAGCAAGGCTTGATCGAGTTCAAGATTCTTTTTTTGAAGAGCGATTTTCAGCAGAGTATTTTTCGCAATCTTAACTGACCCTTGTGCCGCACGAACTTTTTTACGGAGCTCATCCGCTTGCACAACGGTTAAACCTTTGTAACGGCTAAATACGACAATCGGAGAAGTGCTGAACGCTTCTTCGAGGTATGCGACGAATTCTTCTTTTTGGGCTCGTGTAAGGGCCATGGGTTAGTTATTTGTTGTTAGTTATTTGTTGTTAGTAAAAAAAATGTCGGCCGAGCCGACATGAAACAAAAATCCTAAAGGGATATTTTGCCTCTGCGGGCTTCCGCCTCCTGGCGGATTAAACCTTTCGGTGCCTGCTTTCTTCGGCTGCGAATTAATCCTATACCAGATGTTAGGGTATGTAAAGAGCTAGCGCAACGCGAATATGACAAAGAGTACGAGGGACAGGAGTGCTAAGACTAAGTTGATTCCGATTCCCGTGAGGGCTCCGATTACGCTCCCCTGCCCGGCTTTGAATGCCGTGCGGATCGTTTTGCCCCCCGCAAGCTCCGCGACCAACACCCCCAAGAAAATCCCGAGGATCCCGCCGAAGGGCGGCAAGACAATCACGCCAAGAATGAGGCCGATGAAACCGAATAAGAGCGCTTTTTTAGAAGCCCCACCCGCGCGGGCGCCCAATATCCCAGCCAAGTAGTCAATCACGAGAGAGACAATGGCAATCACCGCTAAGAGTGATAACTCAGCTCCGGAAAGATGTTGGAACCGGTCCGCAAACGCGAACACCAACGCTACCACAAACATATACGGGATTCCGGGAATGAGGGGAATAAATACCCCCAGGAGTCCCGGCAGCATCGCAACCGCGGTTAAGACAACAAATGCAAGGTATCCCATACAGTACTATTTCGTTTTGATTTCAAGAGGGATGCCCGGGCCCATCGTGGCCGAGAGTGTTGCCGAAGCTATTTTTGTAACCGGTACTGCAGCAAGCGCCGCAGCAAGATTTTCGGTGAGCTTCTTTTCACCGAAGGAAAGTTTCCCGATTGGAAAATGAATATTGTTGCCTGAATCCGCCCTCCATTCCCGCCGGCCGGCTTCGATTTCTTTCTTTAGCTCGTCGGGGTTCTGGGTTACAGTTCCGTATTTAGGGTTGGGCATTTTTCCAATCGGACCGAGGATTTTTGCAACCTTTGCCAATGCCGGCATCAGCTCCGGTGTAGAAATCAAGATGTCAAAGTCCGCGCGTTTGGTTGTACTCACTTTTTCGATTAGCTCAACACTTGCAAGTGCGACCCGCGGCGTTTTACCTGTACCGTGGGGCAGGTGCACGACTCCACGCTGCGCTTCCTCACTTCCCTTTTTACCCTTTGTCTTCACGCGAATGTGGACTTCAACAGTTGGGTCAAAGTTCGCGTAACTCGTCTTTTTCACAAGCTCGAGTGCTTCAGGGACGCTGTAGCGCTTTGCGCGATCAACAAGCGCTATCCGCTCAAGGTAGCGCACACTACGGGAAACTTTTTTGGGTGCAGCTTTTTTTGTGACGCGCTCGGATTTCGTCTGCTTTTTTTCGCTATCGTCATGCGATTTTCGCTCTTTTTCACGCGCCTCAGCTTGTTTTAAAAGCTCCCGCTCGTCCATTTCTTCAGGGTGCTCTTGTCCTTCTTTTGTTTTGGCTGTCTTTGTGTGAGGTGTTTCGCGCTCTTTTTCTGGCTCGTCAAGAATTTGAGCCCGCCTCGGCGAAGCCTCAGCGAGACGGGCAACCTTTTCGGCTTCTTCAATATTCCCCTGTGCCTTGAGCTCGGCCGTTTTCTGTGCGGCAATCAACTGCTCGGCTTCTAAAGTGAGTTCTTCTTCGGTCTTCTTTTTCCCTTGTTCGTGAGGACGTCCTGATCCCATGCTATACTCCTTTGTGGTCCAAGCGTCCCGACGTGTCGGAACTCCCACGCTTTGATTAGTATTCGTCGGGATTGAGCGTTTTCGGCTCAACTCCATTCTTCAAACACTCTAACACAAGTTCGGCTGTTCGATCAATCATCTGATCTACTTCTTTGATTTCACTCTTTTTGAACTTCGACAAAACATAATCTTTTGCGCTCTGAGGTACGTTACAACCAATCCCCACGCGAAAGCGGACAAACTCATCGCTCTTAAGCGCACCGATCACCGATTCCAAGCCGTGATGTCCCCCACTTGATCCGCCCACCCGGACGCGGATCGTTCCCAAATCCAGGGTAAAATCGTCGGTAATGATCCACACGTCCTCGCTTGCGATCCCCTCTTTGGTGGCGCGCTGTGCGATCTCTGGCCCAACCGTGTTCATATACCCCCCAGGGGTATACAGGACTAGCCCATCACTTTTAGTTATTCCCCTCTTCTCAAGTTCATTCAAAACCATATACCCGACATTATGCCGAGTTTTCTCATACTCTTTTCCGGGATTTCCGAGACCAACAATTAATTTCATAGATAACTTTCCCAACACTACGGTCGGGATGACGCTACGCGTCACATTCCGGGTATGTTCATCCCCATATTGCCCATTAATTCTTTACTTTTTTGGGCGGCGATTGCCTGCGCGCGCGCAAGCGCCTGTGTGACGGTATTTTTCACGGCCTCTTCCAACACGTGCTTTTGGCCGTCGGCCGCGAGTGACGGATTAACCGAAATACTCTTGAGATGCATCTCGCCGTTAAACACGACTGTCACACGCCCATCTGCGGAGCTTGCCTCCACTTCGGTGTCACGCAATTCTTTTTGAATCGCGCGCGCTTTCTTTTGCAGGTCCCATAATTGTTTTGCTTTCTCAAATGCCATATGACTCCTTTATTGCAGGGCAATAATAACAGATTTTACTCACCTAAGTCACTATTTCCCTGCCACTTGCCGCAAACGTTTCTCAACAAAATTATCTAATTTCCCCTCCAGCACAGCTTCGGGGAGCTTTTCCTCGTACCCGGTGCGGTGATCCTTTACCAGTTTGTATGGGTGCAATACGTACGAGCGAATTTGATTCCCCCACTCTACTTCCTGATGTTCGCCGCGTTCGGTAAGAAGCGTATTTTGACGCTTTTGCTCATCCAACACATGTAGCTTTGCCTGCAAAACTTTCAGGGCAGAAGCCTTGTTTTGCAGCTGCGAGCGCTCGTTTTGGCAGGTGACGACAATCCCGGTTGATAAGTGCGTGATTCGCACCGCAGAATCGGTTGTATTCACCCCTTGTCCGCCGTGGCCGCCGCTGCGGTAGACATCCACACGGATATCTTCGGACTTGATCTCCAACTCTTCACTAGCGGGGATGAGCGGTAAGACCTCGATCAGCGCAAACGAAGTCTGACGTAAGTGATCAGCGTTAAAAGGCGATTGGCGCACCAAACGATGCACGCCCGCTTCGTTTTTAAGATAGCCGTAGGCAAACTCCCCTTCCACACGCGCCAACGCGCTTTTGAGGCCTGCCTCTTCGCCTTCTGTTTTATCAAGCTCGGTCCACTTCCAGCCCCGCTTTTGAGCAAAGCGGGAGTACATCCGCCATAACATCCCAGCCCAATCCTGCGCATCGGTTCCCCCTGCCCCCGCATGCACACCCACGAGGGCATCGCCTTCGTCATATTGACCGGAAAGAAGTGCCTTGGTTTCAAGCGCCATAATCCCCTCTTCGTCTTCTGCGCGCAGCCACTCGTCCATTATTTTTTCCAGCGCGCGCAAGTGCTGAGTTTTCAGACGCGCTTTATCCGTATCCGCCCAAAACTCAGGGGCGCTCATCTCCTCTTTGATCTTTTTGGCTTCACGCTCCTTCTGCTCGATTTTAAGAATCTGGTACAGTTCGTTCCGCCGGGCTTCGATTTCTTCGCGATTCATAGACCTAGCATATAGCCAATAGGATGATAGCGCGAGAACAACACATTTCGAAACCGCTCTGTCGGTCTTCCAGCGAGACCTCCTCGCTACTCGCTCGATGCGCCAATCCGCCTCTACGGCGGAACCAAGCTTGGCGCATCTGCGCGGGTTTTCTCAATGCATTGTTCTCGCTAAAAATATCTCTTAAACATTCAGCTTTGCTAGCCAGAACTATGCCGT
>JAGVHQ010000055.1 GCA_020056565.1 Candidatus Berkelbacteria bacterium | reverse complement strand
TAGCGGTGGCGGTGGCGTTCGGAAATTACATGCACTTGTTCGCTTGTGCCGCTCACACCCGGCACTGTCTCGTACGGCCAGGGCCACTCAGAATTGACATACGCCCGCTCGGCGAGCGATCCATGCCGCAAGTGCGCCGGGTACGCGCCCAAGCGCATCGTGCCGCCCTTTTTCGTGATCGCGCGTTGCTCCGGCAAGATGTCAATTACAGGGTGCTCTGTCGAGGCGTCAAATTCGGTGGAGTTCGCGTCTTTCAAGCGGCAAACATGGCGCGCGAATTCAATCGTTGCCACTTGCAACCCTAAACATAAACCCAAAAACGGTATTTTTTTTGTTCGCGCGTATTCGATTGCGCGGATTTTACCTTCGATCCCGCGAATCCCGAATCCCCCCGGGACCAAAATCCCTTCTACTGTGCGCAAAAGATTTTCCATTTCGGGTGAATCCTGCACGTCCGAATAAATCGGCACAATCTCCAGTTTGGCATGGTTGGCGATTGCGGCGTGCTGCAACGATTCCATAACCGATAAGTACGCATCCGGATTTTCCAAATATTTACCGACGACCCCGATCCGCACTTTTTTACGCACAATCTTCGCGCGCGCAATCATTGCGTCCCAACCGTTCGGGCGGCGCTTCCCGCGCGGTAACTTGAGTGCTTTCAGAATTTCGAGGCCGAGCCCCGCTTTTTCAAAAGAAAGTGGGATTTCATAGATGAGGTCTGCGTTGGGGGCGGGGATGATCCGCGCTGGCACCACTTCGGTAAAAAGCGCGATCTTAGCGGTGGAGTCGGCGCTGAACTTTTTTTTGCAGCGCACAATCAAAATGTCGGGTGGAATCCCCATCTCACGGCAGAGCTGGACCGAAAATTGGATCGGCTTAGTTTTTTCTTCGTCCGAGGGGTAAATGTAATCTACTTTGACAACATGCACATGCACCATATTATCGCGCCCGACCTCGTTTTTTAGCTGCCGGATCGCCTCGTTGAAGAAGAGCCCTTCCAAGTCTCCGATCGTACCGCCCACTTCAACAATCACAACGTCTCGTTTTTCCTTTTCGCCTACTTCACGGATGCGGCGCTTAATTTCGTCCGTGACATGCGGAACGATCTGGATTGTTTTGCCCAGGTAATCCCCGCGTCGTTCTTGGGCCATCACGTTTTCATACATCACGCCCGAAGTGACGTTTGCCAGTTGCGACAAGTTGAGATCCATAAATCGTTCATAGTGCCCGAGGTCGAGGTCGGTTTCAGCTCCATCGTCAGTAACGAAAACCTCCCCATGCTGGAAGGGATTCATCGTGCCCGCGTCGCGGTTGAGGTACGGATCCATCTTCAAAAAAGAGACCGAAATACCACGGTCCTTTAATAGCTTCCCGATTGAGGCGCTGGAAATCCCTTTGCCGAGTCCGGAAACGATCCCACCCGTAACAATCACGAACTTAGTCGCCATTGCACTGAGTATATCCTTCTCGAAACTTTTTGCCTATACTACTACCTAACGCTATGGGTAGAATGAAAAAGGCACACATACGATGAATCCATCTTTTTCAAAAGAAGCCGTGTTTATCGAACAATTACTTGTCGGGGCGTCTCAAATGATTCCCGGCATTTCAGCGAAACAGGATTTTGCAGTTGTTACAAAAGAAGATCATACGCCGGTTACGGATATTGATCACAAAGTTGAGGCATACTTCCGCACCGAACTTGCGCGCGAGTTCCCCGCGGACACAATTCTAGGGGAAGAAGAGGGCGGGGAAATTAGCCCGCACGGACGCTCGTGGGTCTTTGATCCTTTAGATGGTACACGCAACTTTGTCCGCCGGATTCCCCACGTTGCGAGCGGAATTGTATTTTTATCAAAGGGAAAACCGGTTGCAAGCGGCGTGTACTTAGTAGATGAAAAACGGGTCTTGATTGCCCAGCGGGGGGGTGGGGTTTGGACCCGGCCGCTCTCGCAAAAAAATTGGGAGCATGTAGTGCTCCCCCGCCCTGATGAGCGACTCGCGATTGTGAACTTTACTCGCGGCCGAACACTTGGTCAATCTAAACTTGTTCTTCGCGCTCTCGATGCACTGTTGCCCTACACGTTTACCGTGCGCACCTTCGGCAGCTCGCTGGAATCATTTGCGTATTTTGTACTGGGCCGTACTGACTTGATGCTGTGTTGTCATACTACCTTGTGGGACGAGCTGCCCGGGCAATTATTGGCGCTTGAAGCCGGCGCAATAATGAAATCCATAACCGATCAAAAGAATGAAGCAACGATTAACTTTTACGTTCACCGTGGGTTTGCCGATCAAATTGATACAGTAATTAAGGAGCTCAAGTGATTGATTTTTCAACGATTGTAAAAGCATATGATGTACGCGGCACGTATCCGGATCAAATCAACGAAGAAGCAGTTGGAAAATTAGTTCGCGCGTATGTGGCGTACGTAAAACCAAAAAAGGTAGCTCTCGGCCGGGATGTACGCCTCAGCGGCCCGCAATTATTCAAGTCCGCCGCCGATGCGTTTACAGCCGTGGGGGTGGATGTGGTGGACATTGGCCAAATTTCCACCGACATGCTTTACTTTGCGGTTGGCCATTATGGCCTCGATGGAGGCGTTGCGATTACCGCCTCCCATAACCCGCGCGAATATAATGGGATGAAGTTCGTCGGCAAGGGTGCGGCCGCGATTTCGAGCGATACTGGCCTCAAAGACATTCGCGCGTTGGCCGAAGCGGGAAAATTTGAAGATGCCAAAACCCCCGGGAAAATTACCAAGCGCGACATCTTTGACGACTATTTGAAGCACGTGCGCACATTTGGCGACCTTACAAAATTGCCCCCGCTCACAATCGTCGCCAACGGTAACTTTGGCATGGCGGGCACAGTGGTGAAAAAATTGCTCGCAGGCACCCCGATCAAACTCATACTAATTAACGGTGAACCGGACGGCTCGTTTCCTAAAGGCCGTCCCGACCCATTAATCCCAAGCAATCGCGAGGAAGTAGTTGCACGCGTAAAAAGTGAGCACGCGGATTTCGGCGTGGCGTGGGACGCGGATGCCGACCGCTGCTTTTTCTATGACGAGACCGGAGCACCAATCGAAGGCTATTACACAACCGCTTTTTTAGCCCAGATATTATTACGCGGCCATTCGGGCGAAACAATTATCCACGATCCGCGCCTCACATGGGTGGTGCAAGAAGTTGTCCAAGAGGCAGGCGGCACACCGTTGGAATACAAAACCGGACACGGATTCATCAAAGATAAAATGCGTCAGATCAACGCTTTATTCGCGGGTGAGATGAGCGGGCATTATTATTTTCGTGATAATTTTTATGCTGATAATGGGATGATTCCGTTTGTGCTTGTGCTCTCCGAAATCGCGCGCACAGGCAAAAAAATATCCGAGCTCTATGCGCCGCTTATTAAACGCGCGCCGATTTCGGGCGAGATTAACTTTACCGTGGAACACGCCAACGCGATTTTGGCGGAATTAAAAGAACTCTACAAAGCGCTCCCGCAAAAAGAAATTGACGGCCTTTCGGTGGAGCACACGAAGTGGCGCTTTAACGTCCGCACGAGCAATACCGAGCCGTTATTGCGCCTCAATGTGGAAGCGCGTACTCAAGCGGACATGGAACATGTGCGTGACGATTTGATCGCTTTTTTACAGAAACGCGGGGCAGTCAAAAAAGTTCAGTAAAACATAAAGCCGCCAGAACTATACCATCTCAGAAACGCTCAGCTGCACCACCGTGCATCTTCGCTCGTCCTCGGCCTGCGATCCCGATGCGCCCTACTTCCGACGGGCGGTTCGGGAACCATGGTCGCAACGGCCTGCGGATGTTCTTCGACGGCATAGTTCCTGGCTTAATTCGTCCTAATGTTTTCAATGAATAACCTTCGGCTTTTTTGGACCTCTAATTTTGTTGCCTTCGGATTTTCTTTTACCGATGCTGCTTCGTAATGAAAAACTTGGGCTTGTGGCACAAAGACTCGTTTTAGTCCCAGCCGCGCCATCCGGCTTTGCCATTCATGCTCTTGTCCAAAATGGGTAAAGCGCTCATCAAAAAGCCCGATTTTATCTGCGACCCAGTGCGGCACCAAAAGAGCTGCGCCTGAAAGGTTGCCGTCGATCTCTACCCACTCCGTCGCCTCCTCACAGATTTTTTTATAACGATTGATCCTGAGCGACGGCGTGAACGGACGCAAGTGTTGGATCAGCGGCCACCAGCGTGCCTCAACGGCACGTAAGAACGGAAAAGCCGAAGTCGCGGTGCCGTGGGAGTTTGTGAGGCGTGCCCCAGCGCAGCCGAGCGCCTCAACAGTACGGGCGGCATGCAAGAGCGCCCGCACAGCGTCCGGGTGCACAAGCGTATCGGGGTTCAAAAAAAACAAGAATTCTCCCCCCGCGGCTTCCATACCTTGGTTTGCTGCTTTGGCGTAACCGGCATTAAATGGATTTGCGATGTAGGTCGTGTGGTTTACTAGTTGCCGATCAATTAAACCAGGTGAGTTATCAACAATAATTACTTCGCTTTTGATCCCGCGAGTAGCCGCGGCAAGCGAGGTAAGGCACGCTTCAAGCAGGCGGGGGGTGCGGTAATGTACAATAATCGTCGAGATCGTCACGGCTTTAGTTTAGAGTGAGTATTGAATATGGCAAGTACCGTTGATCGAAAATTGCGTTTACGTTGGCGGCGGGCCCAAAAAGCCGCTCGAATGATTGCGCGGCTTCCGTTCGTGCGGTATGTAGGCGTGAATGGTTCACTTGCTCGAGGGGCTTCTCATGCGAACTCTGATATTGACCTGTTTATCGTTATCGAGGAAGGACATCTGTGGAAGACGCGGCTGGCGATTACGCTTTTAATTCATACCCATGGTTTACGTCGCACGAATATAAAGATCGCAGGGCGGATTTGCCTTAATCGGTTTTTTACGACTGAGCATCTCGAAATCACCCCTCACACGCTCGGAAACGCCCGCGAATTTTGCGCCCAGGTGCCGCTTTATGACGCCGGAGATTATCATGCGCGGTTTGCGGAATCGAATAGCTGGGTTTGGGAATTTGGCTACCGGTTTAGCAGGATTACGAGTGATGGGTTACGAGTGATGAATGCGGGGCAATTAGTAAAGGAATCAATCGAAAAAGCGCTCTCGTTTCGTTTCGGCCAGTGGCTTGAGCAGCTCGTCAAACGTCCGCAGTACCGCCGCATTGCCCGCGACCCGCGCACGTACGATCCGAAAGGGTTAGTGGTGTTCACTGACCGCGAACTCACTTTTAACCCACCACGTCGGAACGGAAGTTTTTAGCTTATCCCGCTCAAGCGGGATTGCGCAGTAAAACTTCGTTCCTCCTCTCTGCGACAAATCTATTGGATTTGTCGCAATAGAACGAATCAAAATTCGTTGCGGGATACCCGGAAAGTTTGAAACTCCTCTTTACCCGAAATGCTGCATTTCGGGTAATAAAGAACGAATACAGGGTCTGCTTGACAGCAATCACGATTTTTCGTATTATCCAGCGTGGCGGTAGCATGTGGTCTTCCCCCTTGACCACGCTACTGCCACTTAATTTCAAAATTTGGCGGAAAACCTAAGGTTTCCCGCCAACGCTCGCGGATTCGCTCCACCCTTCCTACTAAGGTTACAAAAAATCGAAATAAATTCGATTTTTTGCATTTTAGTCCTGCGTCTCGGAGATTGATGGCTCTTCATCTCTTGACATCCATGTAAAGGATTCTTTACACTAGAAAGTTCAAAAGATAAATAACGGAGGTAATTGATGTCCAAATCAAAACTTACACCACTCGGTTCCAACGTCTTGGTCCGTCCGCTCGAGAGCGTTCAAATGTCCAAGGGCGGAATCGTCTTGCCTGACTCTGCCAAAGAAAAGCCCCAAGAGGGCGAAGTCTTGGCCGTGGGTAAAGGCAAATGGATCGAAGGCAAGCTTGTACCGCTCGACGTCGCGATCGGGGACAAGGTACTTTTTACCAAGTATGCCCCTAACGAGGTGAAGGTTGATGGCGAAGAACTTTATATTTTGGAAGAAAAAGACATTCTCGCGATTTTCGCGAAATAAGCAACAGGAGAATTGATGGCAAAACAAATCATTTTTGACGAAGACGCACGCCGCAAAATCAAAAACGGTGTGAACGCTTTGGCTAATACGGTCAAAGTAACGCTTGGCCCCCGTGGCCGTAACGTTGTTTTAGATAAGGGCTACGGCGCTCCGACGATCACCAATGACGGAGTGACGATTGCCAAAGAAGTTGATCTCGAAGACAAGTTCGAAAATATGGGCGCCCAGCTGATTAAAGAGGTGGCGACCAAAACGAATGATATCGCGGGCGACGGTACTACCACCGCCACGATTTTGGCCCAGGCCATGATTAACGAAGGGCTCAAAAATGTCACCGCGGGTGCCAACCCAATCGCGATCCGCCGCGGACTTGAAAACGCCTCCGAAGCGGTTGTTGAATCGCTCAAAAAGCAAGCAAAGAAAATCGTAAGCCGTGAAGAAAAGGCCCAAGTCGCTTCAATTTCATCTGCCGACCCCGAAATCGGAAACTTAATCGCGGACGTGATGGAACGCGTGGGCGGGGACGGCGTAATTACCGTCGAAGAATCGCAAACTCTGGGTTTGGACAAAGAGATTGTCGAAGGAATGCAGTTCGACCAGGGTTACATCTCGGCCTATATGGTTACTGACACGGCCCGGATGCAAGCCAATTTTGAAAACCCTAACATATTGATTACCGACAAAAAGATTTCTTCAATTCAAGAAATCGTGCCGCTTTTAGAGCAGTTGGCGCAAACCGGTCAAAAAAATCTCGTGATTATTTCTGAAGACGTCGAAGGCGAGGCCTTGGCGACTTTGGTGGTGAATAAGCTGCGCGGCACATTCAACACTTTGGCCGTGAAAGCCCCTGGGTTTGGGGATCGTCGAAAAGAAATACTTGCCGATATCGCGGTTTTGACCGGTGGGCAAGTGGTTTCTGAAGATTTGGGGATTAAGCTCGAATCGGTGAAACCCGAAATGCTTGGGCAGGCGCGCCGCGTAATGTCGGATAAAGACAAAACCACAATCGTGCAGGGCAAAGGTTCTGCCATCGCGATTAAGCAGCGTGTTGCTCAAATCGAAACCCAAATCGCGCAAACCACCTCGGATTTTGATCGCGAGAAACTCCAAGAACGCCGCGCGAAATTATCCGGCGGGGTAGGTGTGATTAAAGTGGGGGCCGCTACCGAAGTGGAGCAAAAAGAAAAGCAACACCGCGTCGAAGACGCGGTTGAAGCCACCAAAGCCGCCGTGGAAGAGGGAATCGTTTCCGGTGGAGGAGTAGCACTTGTGGATGCAATTCGTGCACTTGACACCCTCAAGCTCCCTGACGAAGAAATGGTGGGCGTACGGATTTTGCGCCGCGCCTTAGAACAGCCGATGCGCCAGATTGCCGAAAATGCTGGCGTAGATGGCTCAGTGGTAATTGAAAAGATTAAAAAGTCCCCTTCCGGTACCGGTTACAACGCCGCAGCTGGTAAGTACGAGGATATGGTGAAAGCCGGAATCATTGATCCGGTAAAAGTAACCCGTTCCGCGTTGCAAAACGCGGTCTCGGTGGCCTCGCTTGTCTTAACGACAGAAGCGATGGTAACCGACCTACCTGAGAAGAACGCGCCAGCCGCTCCTCAAATGCCTGATATGTCGGGCATGGGTGGCATGGGAATGTGAGTCCGCAGGAATTATCCTGAGCAAAGTCGAAGGATTAAACAAAAGAGCCCATTCGGGCTCTTTTGTTATTTACCGGTTATAGATGAGTTCTTTGACGGTTTGGACGAACCCGGGGAAGATGCCGAGGTAGTCGAAAACCCAGATGATGCTGGTCACCACCACCCCAATGCCTACGGTAGTGCCGATTGCAATCGCCATTCCTTGCAAGAACGAGAAGAACATAAACTTCCAGGGATGATCAATAATTGAAAAATAGCGCTTGCGTTCCACGCGTTCAACAATCACCGCCATCTTTTTGACAGATTCCGACAGCTCGCTTAAGTCACGCGTGAGCTCTTCTTCATTGCGAATAACGTCCACGCCCCTCCACCAAATGATATCGGGAGCACTCTCCCTCTCTAAAGGATACCCTAATCTATCCTCCAGACCCAAAGGGATCTCGAATTTCCCCTCGAAACTCCGCCGGACATGTAAACGCGTCCTCTCTGCGTGTTAGAGTAAAACTATGGACGAGTCATACAGCCGAAGGGGATTTTTACTGGTCGCTTTTTTGATTCCCCTAATTGTGATTTTGGTGGGTGTGATCTTTTCTAGTTACCGCTACGGGAAAAACAAACCCTCCGTGAGTACCCTGCCGACACCTACGCAAACGCTCACCGCTGACACGCGGAATGTTGTGGATGCCGCCTTGGTTACAAAGAATCGGACCGCGCATTTCAAGCGTACGTACCCCACAACAATTAAGGGCGTGTATGAGCCAGGCAATCCTTTTTTTGCGGATATGATTGCGGGTTCAGATGAGGGGATCAAGCCGCTCGGGGTCAACACTGTCTCCATTTATGTTGACCACCAGTACCAAGATGGCGATCTCGTTTTACTCAGCGAAAATCCTGGCGAAGGGTCGACAAACGAACAATATATCGCCCAAATTATTCGCGCGAAAGAAAAAGGGTTTGCGGTACTGCTGGCGGTTGCCTTCTGGGGCAGTGAGGACGCTCCGTTTGCTCACCCGAAGGAAAAAGTGTTAGCCCACATGCGCAAAGTGGCGCTGGCGTGGGCTACGATCGCCGAACAATACCAGGTGGAATATTTTGTTCCGGCCAGTGAGTTTGATTGGCAGCTCTATCGCGAGTACACCAAGCATCAAACATCTGAACAAGATGGAATCGTGCAAGTGTACAATACGTTTCATGCCGAGATATTGCCCGAGCTCAAAAAGATCTTTACCGGTAAAATGGTCGCGCAATACGCGCTGCCGACTCCCAATACGAATGTTCCCGGTTACGACTTTGTCGCCCCGGATATGAGCCCATCTGGGCGTAACCTCGAGGATTGGCGGACATACTTTCCCCAATTACTTGAATACGCCGCGACTGCGGCTAAAAATTCCGGATCACAATGGTTTGTCGGAGAGTTCTGGGTTCCGCACCACGACCGGCAAGCCGGTAGCGGCACAGCAGGCAAACTACTCACAACCGTAGACGGACAATCCTACGATGAGATCCAAGACGAGTTCTATGCGGCCGCCTTCGAAGAGTACGTAAAATTCGCGGGCGAGCTAAAACCGCAAGGCCTGATGTTTACGCAATATGCCGTACCGTACGCTTCCATTAAGGGCCGTCCAGCGGAAGCAGTGATTAAAGATTTCTTTGGGAAGATCTAGCAGTTTAGCTTCCGAGCAAATACACTCCAACAAACATAATCGTAATCGCAAGGAGCTTTTGTACGATGTGT
>JAGVHQ010000031.1 GCA_020056565.1 Candidatus Berkelbacteria bacterium | reverse complement strand
CTTCCCGCTGCGGGCGGGCGAATTTAGGTCATCTTCTGCGTTGCTCGTCGCTTACGTACCAAAGGGTACGCAGCGCTCCTCGCGCCTGGAATATAAACCGAAATTCGCTCCGCTCAACTGACTTTGGGTCAAATCCTACACTCTTAGGGAGGAGGTGAAGGTTTAATGCCAGCACAAAACAATCGGTTCGACGCAGTTAGTTGGTGGCTCGTGATCATCGGAGCACTCGACTGGGGTCTTTTTGGTCTGTTCAATTTTGATATTTTTGGTGAGATCTTCGGGTACGCGAATGGCATTACCCGCGCTGTGTACATTATCTTTGGTGTCGCAGGTATATACCTGTTGATTACTTCCAACAAAATGCGTCGTTCGTAATCTTGACCGATAACAAAAAACGCCCCGACTTACCGGAGCGTTTTTTGTTTGAAACACGAAATTACTGTTGGTCGTGGGCTGCGTCGTGTGAGCCGCCCATGTCGTCGCCACCAGCCGCGGGCGCGTCTGCGCCTGCCGCGGGAGCGTCACCCATAGGAGCGTCACCAGCGGGCGCTGCACCCGTATCTGCACCAGCATCTGCGCCAGCTGGCGGATTACCGCCCGTAGTATCGTCGGTGTGGTCGCCGCCGTCTGCGCTCTGACCCATGCCGTTTGTTGGATCGTCCATTAGATCCTCCTTTACGCCTTTTACATCGACCTAGCTTGAACGTACGGGATTGTACGCGCTGATGCAAGAGGGTCAAGGGTAAGATAGACAATCTCCTATCTTCTGTCATCTATTCTCCGTACAATGGATGTATGTCAGGCGCAATTCATGTAAGAGCAGTTCGCACAATCAAGCATATTCTGCGCGCCCATCACCATCGAGTTCGGCATGCTCTAAAACGTCATCACCCACACGTTGTGCGCGCTTTCAAGGCTCACCGGATTGTACTTTCGCGCGTGCGCAAAGGGGTGTTGCATACCGCAGCCGCAACCGCAGTCGCCGGTTTTTTGTCTGTAACGCCACTTAATCCGAGCGCACCACACAAAACCGAACCGGCCACGAATAACTCACCTAATGAGCTGCATGTTGAGGCGGAATCAAACGAATCCCTAACTGGGAAACTTGAGCACGCTCTTTCGGTAGCCCCCAACGGTACACTTGCGAGCGAGGAGGAGAAGATTGTGACAGATTCACTCTCGAAGCGGTTTGGGATCGACGTCCGGGGCGAAATTGATGGCAAGCGTCTTAATAAGGTTTCTGGAAAGATCGGGGGCGAACAGCACTTGAAACGCTACCCCGGAGACCCGATTTCGACCCACGCAAGCCCAGAAGACGAACGTCCCGCTCTGGCAGGGCTCGCACCCGGGCTCGGTGCGTATGGGTACTTTGCAACATCCTCCCAGATGACCCAAGAAGAAATCCTGCGAGAACGCTATTACATCGCGGCCCAAACATTTCTTTCTCCGGGTTGGGATCAAAACCCGAACGCCCTGTATGAGTTTTTTCGCTTTCGTAAGATGATTATCGTGAATTCCCATACCGGGGCAGGAGTCGTAGCGGTGATTGGCGATGCCGGCCCGGCAGCCTGGACAGGTAAAAGCTTTGGCGGGTCACCCGAAGTAATGCACCACGTGGGGTACTCCACAGGACCGCGCAAAGGAGATGTATTTGTTTTCTTCGTGCACGACCCAGAAAACAAGGTCCCGCTAGGTCCACTGACGGTCACACGCTAGAATGGAGGCATAGAGTGCAGGATTCAAACCAGAGTCAGATTGAGAAGCTAAAAAATGAGATAATTTCAAGGCGCGACGACGAACGTGTGCCCTGTGGCACATTGAGGAGGAGTCTCCCTACGGGAGATCTCCCGCAGGGAGACAACGAAGAAATGAGCCATTTTTTAACTTCCCGCTGCGGGCGAAGCGATTGCAGGTCAGCTTCTGCGTTGCTCGTCGCTTACGTACCACAAGGTACGCTTTACTCCTTGCGCCTTGAATCTAACCCACACTCGCTTCGCTCAACTGACTTTGGTTTAAATCCTGCACTCTTATGAGCATTGTTTTCTACGATAAGCTAATCGACATCCGCCCCGTACTGGAGGAGATTGCGCTCCTCCCATTGTCTGATAAGGATGAGCAGGTTCTCCTGCACGAAATTGACCAAATTTTTCACCACGAATTGTTAGATGAGATTTTAACCCGTCTCCCCCGCGAGGCGCATGAAGAGTTTTTTGTGCTCTATGGTCATGACCCGGCCAGCAGTGCGATTTGGGATTATTTAGGTGGGCACGTTCCTACAATTCGTGATGATTTACGCTCTCGCTCGGAGCGTGTTCGAGATGAACTTACCACAGCAATCATCGCTGGGATAAAAAATGACTAGACATGTGTGTTTTAGTATCGTATACTAATGTTGATCTGGAACCGGTTCAGGTGCGAGTGTTCGCTTCTTCCGGCCCGATCTGGTCGAAGTTTCCCGATAAGTCGGGAAACGGAAGGAGTTGAATGACTCGTTTGTTTGTAGGAAATTTGCCGTTTACAACGACTCAAGAACAGTTGGCCGAGATCTTTGCGGCCGCTGGGACTGTTTCGTCTGCAACGGTAATTACCGACCGTGCCACCGGGCGCTCCCGCGGTTTTGGCTTCGTAGAGATGTCCACCGCCGAGGAAGCAACGAAGGCAGTCGCCGACCTCAATGGACACGAAATTGATGGTCGTCAGATTGTCGTATCGCAGGCCCGTGAGCGCGAAGAGCGAAACTAATAATTTAGCTTTAAGTTTGTAAGTAAAAGAGCCCCGACGATTCGTCGCGGGCTCTTTTATGTGTTTTATTGAAATTAAGGGGTACGACATTGAAAAAATGGAGGGGGATATGATGGAATCTACCATGGATGGATGTATCATTCAGGCCGGCTCAATTGAGCACATGGCTCGGCAAGTTCAGGATGGTTTCACAACCGGTAACCGGGCTCTCGATTGGGCGCTGGCACTGCACGACTCGGATAGCGAATCGGACGGCGTTCTATACACAAAGTTTGAGGATCGTTTACGTGCTCACCCGGGCGAGCACATCGCAATCTTGGTTCATCAGCACATCAAGCTCTTGGACGGTCTTGAGACCACCTACAACGCTCACGCGCATGGTTCGTTGGAACGGCTTCGGCTGGGCTCGCTCAAACACCCCGTTCCTGAACCACCTTTACGGTGGGATAAAGGCGAACTGCTTCTGCCGGTTGCGCACATCGTGGAGGTTGTTGCGTACGCGCGAGGATATGTCGAACTAAAGAAACCTTTAGTTCGTGCTTCCCGCGCGGGGTTACCGCTTTGCGCATTATGTGCTCCGGGCTTTCCACTTACGCTGCGCGAGTTTGTCTGCGATTGCCACAATGAGAGCATAATCCGGGTTGGTAAACAGGAGGTAGGGCGTTTTATCGCGTCAACCTATACCTGTCTTCAACAGGATTTCGAACGCGCGTTAGCGCTCGTTGGGCAACCAAGTTTGGATTTTGGGGAATGATCGTTGGGGAGGGGAGATCTGCCGCGTACCTCCGCCATACGGCGGATGGTACATGGCATCCCCCTCTTTTTTTTAGGTAAAACTATTCGTACAATAAACTCCCATGCGTCTATTCCTCGACATCGAAACAATTCCAGCTTCCCAGAAAGACCTTACGTATCTTAAAGAAGATTTTCTCAAAAAGCCGCGCGAGATCGAGTTCGAGGAATACGTGAAGCAAACCGCTCTGGACGGCAACTTCGGCCGGATTCTATGCATCGGCTATGCCCTCGACGAGAATGAACCCGAGATTTTGGAGGGGAGCGAAGCCGATCTGCTGAAGCGTTTTTGGGCGATCGCTTTGCCGGCGCATCTGTTTATCGGGCACAACATTTTTGATTTTGATTTGCGTTTTATCCTCAAGCGTTCCGTAATCAACAACGTCAAGCCCAGCCGCGAACTGTCGTTCGCGCGTTATCGCAACGTGCCGATTTTCGACACCATGCACGAGTGGGAGCACTGGGCCCGCTTTGCCACAAGCTTAAAAACGCTCGGACACGTCCTGGGAGTAAACGTCACCAAAGGTCCGTTTGACGGATCGCAAGTTCCGGACCTTTTTTCGCAAGGCCGCACGAACGAGATTTACGACTATTGCAAGCGCGATGTTGAACTCACACGCGCCATTTATAATCGAATGACATTTCAAGCTACCCCCGGAAAATAGGTATACTGAATCTATGCCGAAAGAAACAGTTGATGTTTTAATTATCGGAAGCGGAGCAGCCGGGCTATCCGCGGGGATTTATGCTGCCCGTTATAATCTGAAAGCACTCATTATTGGTGAGGAATTCGGCGGGGCAACCACCACTGCTTGGACGGTTGAAAACTATCCTGGCTACATATCGATTGACGGCTTTGATTTGATGATGAAAATGAAGGAACAAGCCCAAGCACTTGGCGTTGAGGTCCGTGACGGAAAGGTAACTGAGTTGCGTAAAGAGGGTGATTGTTTTGTGGGAGTAACCGACAAGGGCGAGATCGGGGCCACTACCATAATCCTTGCAACCGGCAGTGCGCGCCGAAAGCTTAACATACCAAACGAAAAAGAACTCAACGGCAAAGGAATCCACTACTGCACAACGTGCGACAGCCCGCTCTATAAAGGAAAAACAATCGGGATCGTGGGCGGCGGGGATGCCTCAGTGAAAGGCGCGAATCTGGCCGCGCAGTTTGCCAAGAAGATCTATTTAATCACCCGTCGGGCAGATGATCTACGGGGCGAGCCGGCGAATTTGGAAACAATGAAAAAGTTTGGCGCGACAATCGAGATTGTGTTCGACACGCAAGTGAAAGCACTGAATGGTAAGGATCGCCTCGAATCGATCACGCTTACAAAACCTTTGAATGGCTTAGACACACTTGTGCTGGATGGTTTGTTTGTTGAGATCGGCGCTGAACCAAGTAACACATTAGCAAAACAAGTGGGCGTGGAGCTTGATACAATGGGGTATGTCGAGGTGGACCCTTTAATGCGTACAAACGTTACAGGCATGTATGTTGCCGGTGATGTTACCAACGAAACCGGGCATTTTAAGCAAGATATTGTGAGTGCCTCGCAGGGTTCGATTGCCGCAACTTCGGCCTACGAACACATCACGACCGGCGCACCGGCCTGCCACTGGCACGCCGTACCAGCAACGAAAGAGCATCTTAGTTCTCACTAGCCAGATCTTTACCTCTCCTGCTTAAATAGTGCTATTGGGTGAGGTTAGCGGTTAATAGAAATTAGTACATCATCCTCACGATCGTGAGGATGATGTACTAAACATACATTCCTCATAGTTAAGAACGCTAATATAACTCACGATCGTGAGTTATATTAGCGTATACGTAGTTTTAAACATGTTTAGAAATGAAATTTATTATAAAAAAGAGCCGGTCCGAGATACGAACCCCGAACCGGCTGGACGACCGTGTGGCGTCAATGTGACTTTGATCACGGGACTGCGATCCCTTCTCGCTCCAGGTATTCCCGCACAACGGCGCGTAGGTCCGGCTTATGGTCGTCCGCGAAGGCCTGATCAGCGAGATCGAGCGCCCATCTGGCAACCGGCACTGGTCCGGTCATGCACTCGGGGTCTTTGATGAGTTCCCGCATCTGACACCGCAGGTACTCATACTGGTAGTGGTATGCAGATCCATACTTGTCCAGCCTGAACACCTCTCGCAAAGCATCTAAAAGGTGTTTCGCAGAGTCAGCCCGTGTTGTTCCGAATTCGTCCGGCATCCAGATCCGTAAGGTTCGGAGTGCAGAGTCCTGCGCCTCAAGGATCTTTCGGGATTCGATGGTTTGAATTTGGCCGCCACATTCCGAGTTATGCCAGTGCATAAGGTTTAGGAAATAGACGTACCGGTTTCCCAGGTCAACCTCCAAGATCCATTGGTTGGGCCGATGCCTGATCGATGCCTCTTCGTAGAGTTTGAGTGGCCAAGAACCAACTTGGTTGAACTGATCCATCATATAGATCCGGGCCTGGACCGGATCTTGCGAGTTAAATGGGTATTCGTAGCTCATGTTCGAAACGCGGAGCATCAAGCGATTGACGCGGAAACGTAAGCTTCGGCGTTTCTGGTGTTGATAGGCCCACACGAGAAGAAGTGCGAAGAGCGTCAATGTTCCACCGAACATCCAAACGGTCTCCCACTCTGAGGTTACAGCGGATAAGAATAGATTTTTCATGATCGATTACTCCATGGAAACAGTATGTGCAGAGTATGGGCTAAACAGAGTAAGAAATCAAGGATATGAAGCGTAAATAAAAAGAGCCGGTCCACGCGTTCGTGAACCGGCCATGCCCTTTCGGGCTACTGTGTGCTTCCTCCTGCTTAGGCGGGGCTGCAGCCGAAGCTGCACTACGTCTGGAGCTTAGGTAGGAGGTGCGGTAGGATAGGCCTCTTCAGCATAGCTGGCGATAAGCCCATTACTTCCGCGAAACGTCTCGTAGTGATCCCAGACCTTGCTGAGCCGCATTATCGGAACGGAACTGGAACACTTCTGAGCCTCGCGCAACGCTTGCTGGGTGTATCTGGCGAGCTCATAGAGCTGATGATGGCGCGTGTCCTCGAACTTGCGTACGAGTAACAGTGCCTGCTCGTAGAACCACGACGAGTCGTTGTCCTTTTGACCCCAGATTCTGAATCTGTTGCCCCCCCTGTCTACGAGCTCGTAGCATGGAAGGAAGGAAAGACAGCCATTGAACTCTTTCCAGTGCTTATCCTTGAAAAAGGATTTTTCCCAAACATCCTCCTTATCCCCAGACTTCCCAGAGAGAACGAGAATCCAGCTGTCTGGACGCGCATCCCTAGGTAGTTTTCGGAGGAAGGTCCGAAGGTCGCAGGACTGTACAACGTCCCATCCGGTCAGAAGGAAATAGACGCGAGTTTCCTTGATCGATTTGAGGAGCTCGAGCTCCAACGAGGTGCCGTGGTGCTTGCGAAGGAACCGCCTGATTGGGCTCAACCAGGCGACGAAGATGGGAATGCTCCCGAGGGCGAGCAAACCCACCACGACGAGAATGAACATGTTAATGATCTGCATGACTAACCTTGACTTGCCAGACTTCTGCTAACGCTACTTCCTGCTCTGTTTCAAGCAGGCCGTCCGTTAGTCGATCCTGACCCGTCTACTCCAGCCGCATAGCTAGAGTTAGTGCAGTGTAGCACTATCTGGTTCAAAAGTCAAGGGCAATACGGTATAGTTGTGATGCTATGAAACGAATTGTAACCGGTGTTCGTGCGACCGGGCCGCTGCATATCGGCAACTATTTTGGGGCGCTCAAGCACATAATTGAGCTCCAAAGCGAGCCCAACACCGAGCGATATCTCTTTATCGCTGATTATCATACCCTCACAACCGTAACTAACCCCCGCCAGCTGCAAAAACAGGTGTTAGAACTGGGGAAAGAGTTGCTCGCAGTTGGGATCGATCCGAAGAAGACAACGATCTTTCTCCAATCGGGCGTGCCCGAGATCGCTGAACTTTCGTATTTATTGGGGAATGTCGCTCTGAAAGGCGAATTGGAGCGGGTCGCGACCTTCAAAGAAAAGGCGCGTCGTCAGCCCCAAAACGTTAACCTTGCCCTGCTCATGTATCCGGCTTTGATGGCCGCTGACGTGCTGGGAATCGAGGCCACGGATGTGCCGGTCGGGGAAGACCAGTATCAGCATATGGAGATGGTGCGCGATTTTGCGAAGCGTTTTAATCAGCGCTATGCCCCCACATTTGTTGTGCCCCGCATCTACCGCCACGACCGTCGCAGGGTTCAGGCGCTCGACGGAAGCGGGAAAATGGGCAAAAGCGAAGGGAATACGATCGGGTTCATGACCAGCAAGGACGAAATTGAACGTATTATTCGCGCTGCGCCGACAGATTCCGGAAAAGGGCCGCTCACTCCCGAAGTAGAAGCACTACTGGAGTTTATGGGGTTATTCGACGAGAGCTTACAGGCAAAATACCGCACGCAGCGCAAAAACGGGACAATCCAGTATTCCGAGCTCAAGCGTGACCTTTTTGAAGCGGTTGATGGGTTCATTGCTCCAATTCGAAAACGGGCACACTCTGTCACGGAGCGTGAAGTGCTTACATTACTACGCAAAGGGTGTACGGCAGTTACGCCGCTCTACGCCGCCGTGCTTGAGAGAGCTCGAGTACATATGGGCTTGCTACCTTCGATGCGCGAACACCGATAGAAGGCAATCCTTTCACTTCGCTCAAGGAGAATTTCTAATTTACAATTTCTAATTTTCATTGAATGTTTAATGTTTCAATGTTTGAAAATTAATGCATTGAGAATTAATTGAAAATTGTAAAATTGAGAATTGATAATTTTTCTGTTAGGTTAAAAGTATGAAACGGTTACTATTTGTAATGTTTATTGGTTTGTTTGTTTTTGTTCCAACCATGGTTCTGGGTACACAATTTCGCTCGGGTAATAGTGTTCAGCTTTCGGAAGACGTAAGCGAAGACCTCTACGCTGGGGGCAACGAAGTAAGTTCTACTAAAAAGGTAAATGGAGACGCGTTTTTGTTTGGGAATACCGTAACAGTTAAAGGTGAAGTAACCGAAGACCTCGTTGTGGGTGCGGCTGTTGCCAATATCGAAGGGATCATCGGGGATGATTTGCGCTTCGCAGCAGGCTCTGCTCGCCTGAATGGACAGGTTAAGGGTGATGTAATCGGGGGAGTAAGCGTTTTTGCACTCAGCCCGGAATCAATTGTGAGCGGGGGAATGTATCTGGGCGGTTCCCAGATTACTCTGGAAGGCGTGATCAAGGGCGATGTTCGCGTGGCGGCCGATACGGTTGTGATTAACGGAACCCTGGAGCGCGACGCCCAGATCACCGCGAAAAAACTTCAACTTGGTCCAAAAGCCAAGGTCCATAACATCGCCTACAAAGGTGATCGGCAGGCCGTTGTCGACCCCGCGGCACAAGTTGAGGGTTCGATCACGTTTGATAAGTGGCGCAGAGGGGGGCTCAACGACCTACGCCCGCTCGCGCTTCTCTACAACGCCCTAACCTGGATTTTGCTCGGGTTCGTCGTGCTCATGCTGCTGAAGATTTGGGCCCCACGATTTACAGAAGAGGTGAAGATCGAGCCGTTCCCGAACGCCCTGATTGGGCTGGCGGGAATCGTCTTTGTGCCAATCGCGATGCTGATTCTTACCCTCACAATCTTGGGTGCGCCCGTTGCGCTCGTTTTGGCAATGTTTGCGGCTCTTGCGGGGGTCGTTGGTTCGATCATCGGCATTCGCTGGATCGGAAAATTGTTTATGCGCCCCAGTACGAAACATACCGAGGAACTTGGCGCGTACGCTTTAGCCGTTGTTGTACTCACACTCGTTGGCATTTTACCTGTTATCGGATCGGCAGCAACCTTTGTAATCTTTTTGATCGGATTCGGCACAGTGATTCGATACCTACTCAACGGTTTCAGCCGTAAAGCGCGCGCGCACTAGAACTCATCCCATAAGTAGTTTAGGAGCAAAAAATGACAGCGATTTGCAGCGAAAGGCACAAACAAGTAAGGAAGCGTAGCCACGCCTACACTGACGAACATTTTGTGACTTACAGTGTAAATCGCCATTTTGGGCATACCAAATTATTTGTGAGATGGGTTCTATGATGCTGTATTTAGGCGCGGATCACGCTGGTTTTCACCAAAAAGAAGCGCTCAAGCGCTTTTTGACGACACGCAAGATTGAGTTTGCGGATCTGGGGACCGACTCCGACGCCCCCGTTGATTATCCGTTAATCGTAGAAAAAGTAATTGAGGCAATGGATTTGAAAGCGGACCAAGCGATAATTTTGTGCGGTTCAGGGCAAGGCGTGGCGATCGCCGCGAATAAGTTCGAGGGCATCCGAGCCGCGGTTTGCTGGGACGAAAAAGTGGCCAAAGAAACGCGTGAAGATAACGATTCTAATGTTCTCGCCCTACCCTCGCGCCACATCCAAGATGAACAGGCAATTGCAATTGCCCAGATATGGCTTACCACTGAGTTTACAAATGAAGAGCGCCACACCCGCCGAATTAATGAAATCACCAAACTAGAACGCCGTGAGCGCTGAGCTAATCCCCTCCCTTCTTGAAGAAAACCTCTCCCAGTTAAGCAAACGGCTGAAGGCAATCAGCGAGATTACAGACTGGGTCCACTTGGATGTCTGCGATGGTTTATTTGTCAGCTCGAAAACCGTTGCGATTGAGGATTTACACGCGCTTGGGTACCCTAATAACGTTGAACTGCACCTCATGGTTAACAACCCGCGCGAAATGGTTGAAGATTTGAGTTTCATCCGCGCCAAACGGATTGTTTTTCACACCGGGACTACGGATTCCGATTCTGCAGTAATCCGTGATATCCAACGGGGAGGCGCGAAAGCCGGCCTCGCGCTGGAATACATGACTGATACCAAGAGTGTAGAAGACGCACTATTTGCAGCCGACTTTATCGTTGTCATGCCGATTCACGCCGGCCGGCAGGGGCAACAGTTCCACCAAGAAGCGCTGGAGCTAATTCAGAAGATACGGGTACTTGTTCCCAATACCCCCGTTGAAGTTGATGGAGCGATGAACCCGGAGACGATCCCTTCGGTAATTGGGGCCGGGGCGAGTATAATCAATGTAGGCTCGTATTTATGGAGCACGCCTGAACTAAAAGATCGATGGCGTGAGTGCCAAAAGGCAGTGACAAGGGACAAGTAACAAGTGACAAGAACGAAAAAATCCGAGTAGCTCTTTCTGCCTTGTCTCTTGTCACCTGTCACTTGTCTCTAAAAGGAGACTGATGCTCGCGACGCTCGTCGAAGTTTTGCAAGATGCGAAGCGGAAAGGGTACGCCGTACCCCACTTTGATGTGTGTAATTTAGAATCTACCCAAGCGGTCATCCTTGGAGCGCAGATCGCGCATTCCCCCGTAATCGTGGCGATCTCTGAGAAAACCCTGCAGTATGGCGATGAAGAAGCGATTGTAGAACTCGTGCGCTACTATGCCCAACGCTCGAAAACCCCGACGGTCGTGCATTTGGACCATGGCCATACCCCGGCTTTAGTCGAGCGCGCGTTAGGGTGGGGTTTTACCTCTGTGCAAATCGATGTTTCCGGGATGCGATCAGATCGAGGGATTAAAATTGTGAGCGATCTGGTTTATAAAGCCCAGGCAAAAGGAATTTCGGTTGAAGCTGAGATCGACGCGATGCCCCATATTAGCGAACGAGGTAAAGGCCTAAAAATGACCAGCCCACAGGTAGCGGCACGTTTTGTTGCCCAAACCCGGGTAGACGCCTTTGCCGTGGTAATTGGTAACGTTCACGGTGGGCAGGCAAAAGGTGAGAAATTAGACCTTAAACTTCTAGAAGAGATCAATCAGGCCGTTTCGACCCCTCTTGTCTTACATGGCGCCTCCGGGTTACCGAAAGCGCAACTTATTGGGGCAATCAAACATGGGGTAGTTAAAATCAACATGGATACCGAGCTGCGCGTTGCAACAACCAGCGCAATTCGCCAAGTACTCAAGGACAAGAAAGTCACCGACCCGCGCGAGTATTTGAGCACGGCGCGCGACGCAATGGCCCAAGTTGTTGTGGAAATGGCAACAATCGTCGGTTCCCGAGGCAAAAGTGGCTGAAATCGTGGTTGCCGGACGTTCACTACTGGACACTTTTTTGCAAAGCGATGCGTTTGAACGTCCGCGACGCGATAAATTTAGCTCGAACGGGAGTGAGAAGGCCGGCCCCCATCAACTCCTGGAATGTTTTGTGCTTGGGGCGAAAATTGACCTCACGCGCGTGACTCGCACAGTGGGGGGCGGAGGTCTCAACGCCGCAACCTGTTTTGCACGGCTTGGCCACACTCCTTATCTTGTTTCCACCGTTGGGGACGATCACGGCCGGGTTGATGTGTTAGCCCACGCCCGCCTCGAAGGAATCCGTCCTCTTGTGGAAATCTCGAAGTTGGCAACAGGGGAGTCATTTATCATCCTGAACAGGAACGGGGAACGGACAATTCTAACCTTTGATGACGGAGGGCACACGCAGAGCGTTCAAGATATCCTCGTACGGTTACATAATGGTACGGCGCTCTACTACGGCGTGCATCATCTTGCCCCCAAGCAGACAAACCGCGTTTTCAAAAGCGCTCGAGGGCATGGGATGAAGATTTGCTGGACACCCGGCTTAGTCGACTTTTCTGATCGGCGTAGTTTTCAGGCAAACGCCCGACTCGTAGACATTTTGATCCTAAACGAGTCCGAAGCAGCGCATGTCAGCGGCGAAGATACTCCCAAAGAGCTTGATCGGTTCTTTCGTAATCTTTCGACCACCTACTGCGTAATCACCAAAGGAAAGCAGGGATCACTCCTGCTCTACGATGGACTTACGCTTGAAGCGGTCGCCCCTAAGGTGTCAATGGTTGATTCCACGGGTGCGGGTGATGCATTCGCAGCTAGTTTTCTTGCGGCACTATTAACTCGGGACGATCCGCGAAACGCTCTCCGTGAAGCAACGCTTAACTCCGGTAGCGTGGTGCGGTACGTCGGGTCAACCGCAGGGCTCCTGCGCCAGATCCCCAACCGTTCTGTTACAATAAGAGAGCATTAGGAGGAAGAATGTCAAAACTATGGCTCATTATCGCAATCGTACTCGTGATTGCCGCCGGGATTTGGTTCTTTGCCAAAAATCGCAGCAACCCGACTCTAGAGAGTAGCGAATCACCAAACGCGACACTTACAGTAGAGGAGCAACAAGAACCAAACGCGTTCGTGAATGAGGTCAAGGCAGCGTCGAATAATTTCAACCCCCCGACGATTATTGTGAATAAGGGGACGACTGTCACATGGACAGTGACCAGCGGCTCGGTACAGATTGCTTCCGACCCTCACCCAGCCCACACGGGTTTAGTTGGGTTTGAATCAGATGAACTCAAAGCGGGCGATACCTATTCTTTCACCTTCGATAAGGTTGGTTCATTCGGCTACCACAACCACTTGAATCCGTCCGCAATCGGAACGGTGAACGTCGAGGAATAAATGGCAGATCCTACTGCGAATCCCGAAGAAATCGGCTCAATTGAGGTAGACAGAAAGCTCTGCATCGGCTCTGCCAGTTGTGTGGCGATTGCCCCAGACGTGTTTGAGCTGGATAAGGAAGGGATTGCGGTGGTGAAAAATCCGAACGGCGCAGACGCCAAAACGATCCGCGATGCGGCTCAATCATGCCCGGTGAATGCGATTATCCTCAAAGACAAAAGCGGCAAACAGATCTACCCGTAAAAAAAAGGAGGCCGAGGCATAGTGAATACCCCGGCCATGACACCCCTAAGTGACTACGACTACAACGCGTACCGCACCCGTTTTTGTGCGACAACCTTGCTTTTTTCCTGGGCGGTTAGCTTCCGTCCCGCGCGGTCTTCCAACTTCCATATCGCTTGATGGATTGCTACTACACAATCTAGTCTGCGAATGAGTTTTGGTGGAACCGGCGGACTCAGATCTTCACGCGGATCGAGTTTGCCCTCCACTAGTGCGAATTTGGGCATCTTGAGTGTTCTGAACACCCAGTCCCATAACGCAAAATAGAAACATCCTGCAATGGCTTCATTGCAGGTGCTGCACTCATGGTGCATCAGGTGGTACTTGTAGGCCCGCTCCCCCACCCAGCGCACCGGCCGTATGGGATGTTTGAGATACCGCAACCACCATTCGTAGGGCCGATGAAACCCCGCGTGCAGGATTTCATAGTCGACCAGAGCAGATACGACCGCCATATATCCGCCGATGTAGATGGGGACATGGGGAAACAACAGTTGCGCTGGGACGATGAGGGCGCTGAACAAAGCCCAAAACGCCCAGAGCGTAAACGCGGGAAACACGGCCGCCTCGAGCTGTGCTTCTTTCTCAATTGCGTATGAGCTGGCGGGCGTGAGTGCGTGGTGGAGTTCATGCGCCCCGTGAAAGCGGTTTACCCACGGCCAGGGCGCTGCGTGGAGTATGTCCCGATGGAACAAGAACTCCACAAGCGACATCACCACCCGACCCCCCATAAAAACGAGGATCATTTCCCACCAGGCGGCCCCTAGATTGCGCTCCAGCGCGGCGGGGTGGAGCCACCACACCACGGCATAGAGCAGCGGAAGGTGCAGACCCATAAATCCCAGGTAGCGTACTACCGAGAATTGGATCTGGCCCTTTTTGTGCACATACAGGAATTCCGACATCTGGCCGCCGAATATTCCCCGTCCAATATCAAAAACCAATGTCGACATCTCTTTTCTCCTGTTCAAGTGTTCAAGATCGTAGGGTATCAAACTTAGTATATCTAATAGGGTTGTCTTTTTGTTATTTTAATGCTATAGTTCGCGTATCTGAGGTTGGCACTTCCTGCTAAAAGTGCCGCGGGTTGAAAAGATTGTGCGTCCGGTTTGTCTGAAATAGGGCAAAAAGCACGCATTCTTTTGTTCAACAAGCGCAAGGAAACGAACATGAAAAACCAAAAAGAGTTCCAGATGGTAACGCTCATCGTTGTAGGATTTCTCCTGGTCGGCATTGCTCCGACAAAAGGACTTCTCTCTGCCCTCTGGACCGGAGCCGCTATATTCACTGTTTTGTGGGGAGTTTTCCTCTGTGTGAACTTTCGGGAGATACGGGGGGCCGTCGAGCGGAGCATCGCGCTCCGTCGGGAGAGACGCCGCAATCGTGTTCAACGGAAAAAGGCGCTTGAAAAGGAAAGAAAGCTCCTGTGGATCCTCGAAACCCATGAGTGGTTCTTGGCCGAGGATCTGATGTGGCCGGACGACCCGATTACGGAGGTTCGGGTTCATACTGTGCTGGCAACACCACGACACGAATCGTGGTCACTGGAAAACTTCATTCAATTGGTAGGGTTTACAGCAGACCCGCTCTGGATTCCACGCTGCTTCATACTGGAATTGGTCTACGGAACGCGAGGTAACTCGATTTCGCCTGACCTCCAGTTCCACCTGGTGGGGCACCCAGGTTGGCAGGTACGAACGTTTCCTATGCGCTTGGTCGATCTACATGGCTATGCGGTACTGCTCGAAGGAGACATGGCCTTCATGAGGCCTGATGGTGTTCTGACGGGTTTGTCCTTCGACTGGGTCACACGTGCCATTGAGTTCGTAAAGTTCTACGACTCGGTCGCTCACTACGCGAGCCAGTACGCGAGACTTTGGGTGATCGACGAGCTCGGCAAGACGCGTCGAGCGTTTAGATCCCAAGAGATTAAGGAGATACGTGAGAAGCTCACCACTATCGACTTGAATCTTTTCCTCGACACACTCAACCCCGACTTATCCAATCCTGTTGACCCTGCCTAGGCCGCCTCTTACTCGGCCAAAGCAAGCCCCCGCTCACCCCGGGGGTTTTTATTTACACACACCTGTTATACACCTGCCAGGTGTATAACAGGTGTGTCAACTAATTTCCTACCAATGCACTATCAGGTATAATGAGCTCAAATGCCAAAGATTAAACGCGATCAAAATCTGGGTGAAATTGCCTCGAAGCATCCTGAAGCCGCAAAAGTAATGCTTGAGTATGGCTTACACTGCGTCGGTTGCTTTGCAAACCGTTTTGACAGTGTAGAAGTGGGCGCTAAGCTGCACGGGATGAACGATGCTGACGTGGATGAGATGCTTGAAGAAATTAACCAAGCAGTTGAGAAGAATACAAAGACAATTTCGAAAAAATGAGTCTTGTTATTGAAAACCTGCACGTAAGCGCAGGAGAGAGTCCCATTCTGCGCGGGCTTGACCTCACGGTTAAACCAGGTGAGGTGCATGCAATTATGGGGCCGAACGGGAGCGGCAAATCAACCTTGGCACACGTGCTGATGGGCCACCCAAGCTACCGGATAACCAAGGGGAAAATCACGCTCGACGGGAAAACTATTAACCGCCTCGCACCGGAGCGCCGTGCGAAACTCGGGTTGTTCTTAGGGTTTCAGTACCCGATCGAAATCCCAGGGGTCAGTATTACCGCATTTTTACGGGCCTCTTACAACTCGCTCAAAAAAGAAAAACTTACACCAATTAAACTGCGCCGCCTCGTCGAGGAAAAAGCGCGCCCATTGCATATTAAGGCCGACTTCATCGAGCGTCCTTTAAACGAGAATTTTTCAGGCGGGGAGAAGAAACGTAACGAGATTCTCCAGATGGCGGTTTTGGAGCCCGCGTACGCGATTTTAGATGAGACCGATTCCGGGCTCGACATTGATTCGCTGCGTACAGTTGCAGGGGGGATTAATGCTTTACGCAGCCCGCGCCGCACAATTGTGTTGATTACGCATTACCAACGCCTACTCAATTTTATCAAGCCCGATTTTGTCCATATTATGCTCGCGGGACAGATCGTGCGCTCGGGAACATTCGCGCTTGCAAAAAATCTGGAAAAGACGGGTTATGCTGGCATCAAGGCCAAAAAATAATCTATGAAAAGCGCTCAACAAAAAATTGGCCGCGAACTCGACACGTACCGCTTCGGTTTTAACGAACCAGAGGAATCGGTCTACAAAGCCCCGCGCGGACTCTCTACGACCGTTGTCGAGGCGATTTCAAGCCATAAGAGCGAACCTTTGTGGATGCGTACATTCCGATTGCAAAGCTACAAAACTTTTCTCGCCAAAACAATGCCAACTTGGGGGGCTGACCTATCGCGGATTAACTTTGATAATATTTTCTACTATCTCAAACCCGTTTCCGCTCAAGGGAAAACGTGGGAAGACGTCCCCAAAAGCATGAAGCGTACCTTTAACCGACTTGGAATACCCCAGGCCGAACAAAAATACCTTGCGGGTGTTGGTGCGCAGTACGACTCAGAGGTGATCTACCACTCCGTGCAGGAAAAGCTTTCCAAACAAGGGGTGATCTTCACCGATATGGACTCAGCCCTACGCGAGCATCCGGAAATCGTAAAACAGTACTTTGGTACGCTCATTCCCCCTACCGACAACAAGTTTGCCGCGCTTAACTCGGCCGTGTGGTCGGGCGGGTCATTTGTCTACATTCCACGCGGGGTACACGTCGAGATGCCATTGCAGGCCTATTTCCGCATCAACGCCAAGAATATGGGGCAGTTCGAACGAACGCTCATCATCGCCGAAGAGGGCTCCAGTGTGCATTATGTCGAGGGTTGTACGGCTCCCGTTTATGCTTCGGATTCGTTGCACGCGGCTGTAGTGGAGATCTATGTCAAACGCGGCGCGCGCGTACGTTACACCACGATTCAAAACTGGTCAAAGGATGTGTACAACTTGGTAACAAAACGCGCTCGGGTAGAAGAAGAAGGTGTAATGGAGTGGATCGACGGAAATTTGGGCTCGCGGATCACTATGAAATACCCTTCTGTGTACTTAGTTGGTCGTAAGGCGCACGGAGAGGTGCTATCGCTGGCGTTTGCCGGGGCAGGCCAGCACCAAGATGCCGGCGGCAAGGCAATCCACGTCGCACCCGAGACAACTTCACTGATTACTTCCAAATCAATCTCCAAAAACGGCGGGCGCACTTCATATCGCGGCTTGCTGCATATCACGCCTCATGCTGAAGGTTCACGCTCTTCAGTGCGCTGCGACGCCTTAATCTTGGACGATCAGAGCCGTTCCGACACCTATCCCACGATGCGGGTGCGCGCCAAAAACGTCACGGTCGGCCACGAAGCCACGGTGAGTAAAATCGGGGATGAGCAGTTATTTTATTTGCGCTCGCGCGGGCTTACCGAACCAGAAGCATCTGCGATGGTTGTAAATGGTTTTATCGAGCCGATCGTCAAAACCTTGCCACTTGAATACGCGATTGAGCTGAATCGCCTGATCTTGATGGAGATGGAGGGTAGTGTTGGTTAAAATACTTACACTTACTCGACCCTCACAAACAATCTCGATAACCGATCAGAATCCAGTTGATTTCTTTATCCCGTTCACTGGTTTAAGCGGTACATATAGCTGCACGGTGGTTTTGAAAGCGGAAGGCGCGCACTGTCGGATCTTCGGGGCCGGGATTCTGGGTGCTGGCCAGGAGCTGAGTTTGCGGGTTGATACAATCCACCAAGCTCCGCATACGAAGGGCGAAACACTTGTAAAGGCGATTGTGACCGACGAAGCCCAGTTTGATTTTGCGGGAATGATTAAAATCGAAAAGCAGGCCCAGCACTCCGTAGATTTCCTGCGCCAGGACTCCCTTATTTTAAGCGAAGGGGCGAGTGCGAATGCCGTGCCATCGCTTGAGATCGAAGCAAATGAGGTAAAGGCCTCGCATGCCGCGACTGCCGCGCCGTTAAGCCCCGAGCAACTTTTTTACCTTTGTTCACGTGGGATAAAGCGCAAAAAAGCCGAACAGATGCTCGCGGAAGCATTCTTGCTCGAAGCAACCCAAGTTGCTGATAGTAAATACCAACGCCAGATTACCGCAGCGTTATCCTAGAAATTCAGTTTAAATCCCTGTAAAGTAGATGTGCTATGCAAGATGTGCGAAGTGATTTTCCAGTTCTCAAAAATAACCCCGGCTTGGCCTATCTGGACTCGGCCGCCAGTTCGTTGCGGCCACAATCTGTAATTGAAGCGATGGATGAGTACTACACACACTATAGCGCCAACGTACACCGGGGAATTCACCATCTAAGCGAACACGCCACCGAGAAGTTTGAAAACGCGCGTGAGAAAGTTGGGGCGTTTATTGGTTCACCGAATCCCCGCCAGATCATTTTTACACGTAACGCGACCGACTCATCCAATATGGTTTGGCGCGGGTGGGCCAGTAAGTTTCTTGGCAAGGAAAAACGAATTCTGATTACGATGATGGAACATCACGCTCATTTCGTGCCGGCGCTTGAGTTTTGCAAAGAGACTGGTGCAATTCTCGATGTCGCCCCACTTACTGAAGATTTTCGGCTTGATGAATCAAAATTTCATGAATTACTCGAAAAGAAACCGGATTTTGTTGCTCTGATTCATGCCTCAAACGTGCTCGGAACGATCAATAACGTACAGCCATTAATTGAGGCGGCGCACCGTAAAGGGGCGGTTGTGATGCTTGATATGAGCCAAAGCGTTCCCCACATGAGCTTAGATGTACGCGCCCTCGACCCCGACTTCGCGTTTTTCTCAGGCCATAAAATGCTTGCCCCCAGCGGCATCGGCGTTCTCTGGGTTAAAGAAAAATATTTGGAGCAATTAAGCCCAGTCACCTACGGCGGTTCAATGATCGCCCAGGTCCACTCCGATGAGTTCGCGCTGAATGATCCGCCGTTACGCTTTGAAGCAGGTACGCCCCCGATCGCCGAAGTAATCGGATTGGGCGCGGCCGTAGAGTATATGGCAAAAATCGGCTGGGACGCGTTTGGAGATCATGAAAGCGAGATCATCGCGTATACCCTTACCTCACTCAAAAAACTACCGTACGTGCGTCTATTTGGCCCATCCGATGCGAAAGACAGACTTGGCGTATTCGCGTTTCACGTTGCGGGCGTACCAGCTCACGATGTGGCCAGTATTTTGGATGAACATAATGTAGCTGTACGAGCAGGTTTTCACTGCGCCCAGCCCGTGCACGAGGCCTACAAAGCAGGACCAAGTGTACGCGCGTCAACACATATATATACTACGAAAACTGACATTGACCAGCTTGTCGCGGGACTTGCGAAAGCACAACAGGTATTTAAATGAGCTCCGAGCTTTACCGCCAAATCATCCTTGACCATTTTCGCGCTCCGCACCATGCTAAACCATTGAAAAACGCGGATATTGAGGGAACTAAAACAAATGAGTCCTGCGGCGACTCCGTCAAAGTCCAACTCCGCTTCGAAAAAGATACCTTAGCGGATGTAGCTTTTATCACTGGTGGATGCGCGGTTTCAATTGCAGCCGCTTCCGTACTCTCCGATATGATTGTAGGAAAATCGCGAAGTGAACTTGTCTCAATCAGGCCCGAAAAGCTTCTGAAGGAACTGGGCATAAACCCGGGGCCTGCACGCGCTCAATGCGCGCTCTTGCCCCTTTCCGCTCTACTATCCGCTTTAAAAAAATGAGGAAGCTTGCCCTCACCTTCATATTTGTTCTAGCTTTCGCAACAGTGCTATATCTGAGCCGCCATATTTTTTTTGGAAAGATAAGTACGTGGGTTGCAGCTGAAGATACGCCCCGCGCGGCAGACGCGATCGTTGTGATCTCGGGCGGGGGGTTGGAACGGCCTGAAAAAGGAATTGCCATCTATAAGGAGGGCTTTGCACCTTTGCTGGTTTTTTCGGGAGCGGCACGCGAGGGAGAGATCTCCAACGCCGAGGCAATGGGAGCCCTTGCCCAAAAACAGGGTGTGGAAAGTGCCCAGATTATTTTGGAAGAAGACTCGCGTGACACGTTTGAAAACGCCCGTAACGTAGCCAAGATTATCAAAGAGCGTAACCTCCAATCGATTATTTTAGTGAGTTCCAGCTACCATCAGCGGCGGGCATTGATTTCATTCCGACGAGCGTTAGGAAAAAATATTAGCGTGATCAGCGTGCCGGCATCTCCAAGTTGGTACCGCAAAGATTCCTGGTGGGACGACGCGCGCAGCCGAGAAATCTTACGCTCAGAGCTTACGAAGATCGGATTGCTCTATCTGACGCGCACGAATAATGCCCCCGATGACAAATAAAGTTGCTTCGAGGAAGCTCACGCTCGTCGGCATGAAAGTTTTCAGCTCAGCGCCTCTCCGGTGCTTTCGCAGGGAAACTTTATGCCTCCTCTTGCACGAAATGCAAGCATTTCGTGCATTAAGAACAAGCGAGTGAGTCAGTCCCGAGCCACCGCTGGAGTGGCGAGAGGGCGGTTCCGAGAGGTAACTTTATTTGTTAAATATTACATTCTTTACGCTCCTCCTCTTGACATACCTGTAACTGAGACCCATGATAGGGGAAGAATAGAGCATAACAGGTTTAGAGGGGAGGTGAATCTAGATGTCATACTCAGTCGCTTCGAAAAAGACTGGTGAGACCTATTACCTACACTCTCGTGATGTTACACTGCGCGGTGGGCGCCGCCAGACGATCTACTTCTTTGGTCGCCAGGTAAAAGAAGGCGCGATGGACAGTCTTCCTGCCGGTTACGAAGTCATGGAAAACTCTCGCACTGGCCTTCCAATGCTTAGAAAAGCTCGCTAACAGATTTACTTTCAAGTGAAACAAAAGAATCCAGCTTTAAGTTGGATTTTTTTGTGTAAAACACGATGTTGCACAAACGCGAATGAATCCGTGCTTGTGCGTTTTAGTTAAAATAATCCTTACAACTGGAAAAATTATCCTGTTTCAATCATACTAATGAAGATTTTGTATGAAACGATCTGCGCTGTTCTTTCGAGTACTGCAGGTCCCCGTGGATGCGCTGAGCATCTTTGCCGCTGCATTTTTGGCGTATAAATTGCGTGTGCAGCCCGAACTGTTCGGATCTGTTCTGCGTTTTCCCCTGGTTGAAATCGCCCCTTTGCCCGATTTCCTGCGCTTAATCGCTGGGTTTACTCCGATTTGGATCGCCATCTTTACAGTTGCAGGCCTCTATAATGTCAAGCAACCCCGAAAAGGATTTGACCTCTTTGCCGGGCTCTTTTTAGGAATCGCAACGGGTGTCGCCCTGATTGTCGGCTATCTCTTCTTTACAAATCAAACCTTAAGTTCGCGGCTTGTGGTTGGGTATTTCTGGATCTTTTCGATTGTGATCGTAATCCTCGCCCGCTTTCTTTTGCTCTCGCTTGAGCGTTTTCTCTACCGCTACGGTGTCGGGGTGCGCAGTGTGGTGATCGTGGGCACAAACGGTACCGCGGCAGCACTGGTGAAAGAAATCTTGGCGGATCGGTCTTTAGGGATGCGCCTCAAAGGATTAATCCGTTCTCGCTCAGGGGGAAGCGACGCTAATCTCAAGGGGATTCCGATTATTGGAGAGCTTGATGATTTGAAAGAGATTTTACGTTCGCGTTCGATTGATGAGGTGCTCGTTGCCGACCCTCAACTTTCAATGACAACCAATGTTACTCT
>JAGVHQ010000037.1 GCA_020056565.1 Candidatus Berkelbacteria bacterium | reverse complement strand
CCGTCAGACAAGGTAACGGTATGGCAACGATTCTTTTAGCGGACGACGATCTGACGCTTTCGGAAATGTACGAGGAGCGCCTCAAAGCTGAGGGGCTGAATGTGCTTGTGGTGCATAACGGCGAAGACGCGCTCAAGGTCGCGATTGAAAAAAAGCCTGACCTGATCCTGTTGGATATTATGATGCCGAAGGTTAACGGTTTGGACACCCTCAAAAATCTGCGCTCCCACCCCGAAACAGAAAAAATACCGGTCATTATGCTCACCGCCCTGGTGCAAGATGCCAATAAAATGCAGGGGCTTTTGGATCAAGCGCAAGACTATGTTGTGAAATCCGAAACAATGCCGGGCGAGCTTATCCAAAAAATCCACACCTTCTTGGATAAAAAGCCAACTACTTCCGACCAGCCAGCGGCCGAACCGATACCGACTCCTCAAAAATAGTTTCTTATCCTTCTCAAAAATCAGTTTTTCAGGTATAATTTTTAACCGTAGCCCTTGAATATTACGTGGAATGCTTGCATTCCACGTAAAGAGGCGACGCAAACATCTTATGCGATAATTGCGGAGCAATTGAGCCTTAATGTTTCGCGTCGCCGATAGGCCCGTAGCTCAGTGGTAGAGCGGTTGTCTTATACACAACTGGTCGTAGGTTCGATCCCTACCGGGCCTACCAAATAAATAAACAATGAACCATATTGCCGAGCATATTAAAGCGGTTATTTTTGATCACGACGACACGCTGGTTAATACGATTGAACCGATTTGGAAACTCCACAAACATGTTGCGCGTGAGCATTACGGGAAAAATCTCACCAACAAAGAACTCCATGAACATTGGGGCAAGCCGCTCAAGCGAATGATCTGCTTGCTCTATGGGACAGACGATCCTGAAACAGCAATTACCCATATTTCTCGGTACCATCGCATTTATATTAAGAAGTTTTTTGATACAACAATTGCCGTTCTCGCACGGCTGCACAAGGAAAAAAAATTAATCGGCGTTGTGACTGCCACGAGTAGACAATATCTTGAGAATGACCTTGATAGGCATAAGGGCGCGCAAGAATTTATCGATTATACCCAAGCAGAAGACGATACCCAGTTCCACAAACCCGACCCGCGTGTATTTGAACCAGCCCTTAAGTGGCTTACTGCGCGTAACGTAAAGCCAAAGGAGGTTCTGTATATCGGTGACAGTTTCCTTGACGCCCAAGCGGCACTGAAAGCCGGATTTAATTTTTTGGGAGTTGAAACCGGATTGGTCACCCACGATCAGTTTGCAAAAGAAGGGGTTGCAAGTATCCCTGACCTTTCGAACTTGCTGGGTTAATGAGTACAAATTAGTAGTATGTGTCTTGACAAATCCCTGTTTTCTTGATATGATAGTGTAATTCGTGGATGGCGGTGAGATAAGGAGACGCAGTGTTCCTCTCACCGAAATCTAAAATTAATATTCTCATTCTTGCCCTTGCGATTGGCGTATCCGTTATTATTCCCGCTCCCCAAGCGCTTGCAAATCACGCGGACATTTCCGCCATTGAGCTTGTTGAACTTACAAATGCTGAGCGTGCGCTAAGTAATGTGCCAACGCTTACGGTAAACGAAACGCTTGTACGCTCTGCCGAAGCGAAGGCGCAAGACTTACTTGAGCGCGACTATTTTAATCATGATACGCCGGACGGCAAAACTCCGTGGACATTTTTTACTGATGCCGGATATTCTTACACCTGGGCCGGTGAAAACCTTGCGATTGATTTTGTAACCGCCGCCCCGATTCAGCGCGCCTGGATGGCTTCTCCTACCCACGCGGCCAACATTCTTAACCCTCACTACCGTGAAATCGGAATTGCGGTTGTTGAAGGTGACTTTAATGGAAAACACACCGCCGTGGTTGTCCAACATTTTGGGGCGCAAAACGTGCAAGGCGTACAGGTAAAATCTGAAAAGATCTCTTTAATTGAACGGCTCCGAGTATTTTTTGCATCACTGCGCGTCCGGGCAGATCGTTTGTAACACCTCTTTGACGACCGTCAATTTAGTTAACCTACAATTTTCTCGGTTTAATGTGACCATAAAAAATATATAATACGAACCCTGTTGACACCAATTTAGCGGGTGGAGTACGGTCTGTGTACTATGGCTCGTAAGCGCTAGGGTAAATTTTTCTCTACCTTAGGGCACTGGGACTGGTTCCAACAGCTATGGATTGTCCGCTTGATACGGCATCCTATCCAACTCGTCGTTAAAAGATCTGATGAGAGGGTAATGGTCTTTGAAATGCTCTGTGAAGAGCATGAAGTTTTTATTAGCAACAAATAAACCCCTCGATAAAAATCGGGGTAAAGGAGAAAGCATGTATAGAACGCTTAAGAAAGCGCTCTCGCTGACGCTCGCGGTTGCCACTGGCATCCCGGCCGTCCTTGCGGGAACGTTTACATTCGCGCCCATCGCGTGGGCGGCACCGTCCACTCTCACTATTCCGATTTCAGAAGACGCAACAGTTATCGAACTTCCGAATTCCGGCGTAAACGGTACCACACTACGCGTACAATCCTCATTAGCAAACCAGCGCACGGTCGTGAAAGTGACCGATTTTAGCGCGTTGCCCGCGAACGCAACCGTGTTGGATGCTGACCTTGTTCTCGATTCTGTTGACGGGCCCGCTACCGATCGCACATATAATCTGCATCAACTTACAGCAGCCTGGACCGAAGACGAAGTGACATGGTCAACGGTAAGCGGTGCAGTCGGTTCACTCTCGGATTCACAAGTCGTCGGGAGTGAATTTCTCGGCGCAAAATCATGGGATGTAAAAAACGATGTAATCGGGTTTCTTGCGGCCCCAGCTACATATAACGGCTGGGTACTCAAAGATAGTGCCGAGGGTAATATCACCCCGGTATTCACAGACTGGGCTTCGTCCGAGTACGACACCAATCCCGACCTGCAGCCCCGGCTCGTGATTCAGTACAACACCCCCCCTGCGGCTGCCGTTCTTACACTTCCTGCGAATAATGGGTGGTCAAACGCTTCGGAAATGCGCAAGCCCCTATTTCAGTGGAATGCATCTGTCGACGCCCAAGACGACCCGCTCGCATATCATTTGCAAGTAACAAAGGTAGATGATCCGACATTTGCAACCCCTATAATTAATGTTCAGGAAACGCTCGTCGGCCAGGCAATGACAACAGCCGCCGGCGTAGTATCGTATCAAGCGACAACCGCGCTTATCGAAGGCCAACAGTATATATGGCAGGTGCGTGCGTCAGATGACCCAACACAGTGGGGAAGTGCCCAGCACGCCGGAGTATTCAGCAGCGTGTTTTCATTCCAGATTGATACACTGTCTCCGGTTGCCCCGATTCTCTCCGCCCGAACCGGGCAAGTGGAGTTGAACTGGACCGGCGCCTCGGACGCGACGAGCGGTATCCGCGACTACAGCGTGTTGCGCTCGATTGGTGGAGCAGGTTTTGAAACGGTGCTTACAGGAGAAACCGGCACCCGCTACGTTGAGAGCGCACTGACTTCAGAAGGTCAGCATGCCTACCGCGTGCGCGCCTTCGACAAGGCCGGTAATTCGATTGATTCGGACGCCTTGCTTGCCTGGCACGACTTGACCGCCCCGACTTCAACCTTGACAGGCCCAACAATCACGAATAATCGCACAGTCAACCTAACCTGGACTGCAACGGATAAGGGGATTGGGGTCAAAAACGTTGAGCTGTTTGTAATAAAAGAAGGTGGCGCATGGCAGTCGGCCGGTGCGTTTACGGCCAGCCCGATTGCGTATACTGGTGCATCTGATGGGCAGTATGGTTTTTATATCATCGCATTGGACTTGGCGAATAACCGACAGGTAACCCCGCTCGCAGCGCAGGTTACGACGACGATTGATACCGTTGCCCCGGAGCGCCCAATTATCCTGACTGTTACGGAAAACGACGCCCAAGTGCTGCTTACATGGCAGCCCATCGGTGGGGTGGACCATTTTGACGTGATGTATGGTACCAGCTCAGGTGTATATGACTTTAGTGTCCAGCTCGCCGGAAATGTGACGAGCGCCAAGATTGTCGGGCTGCAAAATGGCAAACAGTATTTCTTTGCCGTTGCCGCGTATGACAAGGCCGGAAATAAAATGTCTTCGGCCGAACGGAGCGGAGTACCAGTTTCGGCAACGGCTGCGAGCGAGCTTGACGCAATCGGCGGGGGCGTAAGTGACTTTGTTCCGCCCGCACTTGCCGCCCGACCCGAGGGGGAAGCATCCCTTGAGGTGAAGCCAACCGAAGTAGCAATTGCTGGAGCTCAAACAGAGCCAGCTGCAACCAACTGGACCCGTATTTTGGTAACGCTTGGAATTATCGCGATTGCGATCGGAGCTGCGGTTGGTGGTTACTACGGTTACGGTTGGTGGATGCGAGGAGAGACTGTTGGACAAAAGAGCGCCCCAATTCCTCCTGCAGTTACCCGTGGACGCGGTCGCCCGCGTAAGGACATGCCGCCTCGCAACGATCCTCCGTCACGCTGGTAGAGGAAATAATTCGCCAACGAGATTACTTTTCGGAACCATTCTGTCGTCGAATTAGATTAAGTTCCGCGCAGGTTACATAATCTCTCAGGGCACTTTATTGGAGCGCTTCGCTTCCAAAGCGCTTGCAAACCCGTCGAGATCACGTAACCTGCGCACAGACGGGTCGGGACCAAGCTTGACACGCCTGCGGAGCTTCCTCGAAGTACCTTCGTTGCTTTGAAGATAGTAGAGATGCAAAAGTCCCGCCTTCGCGGGACTTTTGGTTTAATATGGAGTGGTGAAACAAATTACCCAATTGTTGACCCGCGCAGGAGTTGTGGCGGCCTTAGTGGTATTTTTATGGATGGTTGGGCGTTCGGGGTGGCAGAATCACACAACGCAACTAAAAATCAGCGAGCTCGAGGCTAAGATTGCCACGATGCAATCAGATAACGAGCGTATGGGGCAATTGCTTCTGTACTATCAAACTGAAAGCTTTAAGGAGCTCGAGGCGCGTCGGAAGTTGGGGCTTAAGAAGCCGGATGAACAGGCGATTCCGGTTCCGACATTGGTTCCGCAAACATCAGATGAACAGCCAGGAGCTGCACAAACGGTAGCCCCTTCCCCGTTTGCCAACCAACCAATCTGGCGCCAATGGGTACGGTTAGTATTGCGGATATAAAAATATTTTCTTGTGATGCGCAGGGTATGTGATCTCGACGGGTTTGCAAGCGCTTTGGAAGCTCCGCCATCCGCCAACTGGCGGAGGCGGAGTGCTCCAATAAAGCGCCCTGAGAGATTACATACCCTGCGCATGCGACTTGACTTTTTTTCTTTATTCAGGTATGATCAGCAAGACGCGGGGTGGAGAAGTGGAATCTCGGCAGGCTCATAACCTGCAGACCGTCGGTTCGAATCCGACCCCCGCACCCAAAAAATACTCACTTTCGTGGGTATTTTTTGTGGGACGGATTCGAACGGGAAAGGGTTGAGGAGTATGAGAGAGTTCGATCTCTGGTAAATAAAGCCTTCATACGCTAACCTTGTTCTTATCACTCGTCACTTCTCTTTTTAGAACCTGACGAGTCGTAATATTTCCATTCTCATATCACACAAGGAGGATTATGTATGATCGGTATCGTACTCGCTGGCGGTCGTGGGAAGCGCTTAGGAGCACTCACGAAGAAGAGACAGAAAGTAACACTTAAGTTTCAAGGCATACCAACTGTGGTGCGAGCAGTCAATACGCTTTTGAAATACGACATTGAGAGGGTTTTAGTTCTTACCGGCTACCGATCCAATGATGTTTATCAGTGTATCCAGGATTGGTCTCAAGAAATTACTCAAACCGAAAAAGTTCAGATTTTAGATTTTCCGCACGTGCAGGGGACACTAAGCAGGCTTACAGCAGCGTTAGCTGAAATTCCACTCGATGAAGGTGTGTGCGTGCATGGTGCGGACATCGTCCTACCTGTTGCGTGCGTGGCGCCATTTTTATCGCTGATTAGAGAAAGGAACCAAGACTCAGCGGTTCTGTTGGTGTCACCGCACTTAAGCGTCGCTCCAACGCATCCCCGAGCACTGTTGCATGGAAGTACGATTATCGACTACACTTCTCACCCTCGAAACCCTGAACATTCCAACATGGGATGGTTGACTGATGTTGGGCTGCGTTATTTTCCTGAGACCGTGCTGAGGAAAATGCAAGAGTACGATCAGGGCGGTATGCACTATATCGCCCCGTTCTTAGCAGACACAATTACTCAGGGTTCACGGATTCTAGGTGCGGTTTTCCACGAACCATGGTGGCATCTAGGAACCGTTCGAGATTTCCAGAGGGTGCTCACCTTGTAAGGCAGCACCCTCTTTTTATACCAAACGATCAAGCTCTCTTTTAAGTGTATTTTTTAAACGTGTAAGTAGTTGAGCCGATGGTGTCTTACCTGTGCGAATTTCGGCGTTAATAACCCAAATCGGCTGCTTGGGACTCGGATCATTTGCGTGCCTGGGTATAAGGTGCCAGTGAAGATGGGACTCGGTGTTTCCTAGCAATTCGTAATTGAGTTTGCGTGGTTTAAATGCTTTATGGACTGCTTCTGCAACAATGCTCATTTCTTTGAGGTATTGTTGCCGGAATTGGGGTTCTAATTTATGGAGCTCATCAGTATGCTGCTTGCACAAAAATAAGGTGTAACCTTCGTAGAATTGGTGGTCACCAATGACAACATACCCTGTTGTTAGTTCTCGGACAAAAAAATGATTCTTATCTGCTTGAATCGTTTTAATGCGATCACAAATTAAACAGGGCTGATTCATTGCTTGTACTATTTTGCTTTACGTTAACAGAAATCAGTATAAGTTGACTACTTTGCTGTAAGGTTTGTTACGAATTGATGAGTACCTCCAATTCTGGTATATTCAAAGCCTCAGAAGGGAGATACTATGCCGGAAACTGGACCAAATCCAACGCCTACAGGAATAAAAGAAGAAGCAATGAGTAAGACGCCCGAAGAAGTTGAGGCAATGTATCACGAAGCGGCTACAGTGCGTGAAGATGAATATCGAGCAATTACTCTCCAAGAAGAAGAACTCCGAACTCAATTAAACGCCCTGATTGAAAAATCAAAAAACGAACCGTCTTCCAGTCGCGAAGAATCTAAAGTGAGAATTGCTCAATGGGATGAATTAAAAACAAAACTCTCTGATCTTTTTGACAAAAAAGCAGAAATACGGAATGAGCGTGGACAGGCAATCCTTGCGAAGCTAGATGAACGCAAGGGAGCAATTTTTGGAGAAGGTAATCCTGAGTCAAATAGCGGAAAAGATACTCAATAAATCGAATTAACTTCATTGATTCCAACCCGTTGAACTGCTATACTCTGAGAGATTTGGCAGCGTAGCTCAGTGGTAGAGCAGAGGACTCATAAGCCTAAGGTCGGAGGTTCGATCCCTCCCGCTGCCACCATAACCAATAATAAATAACAAAATTATGACTCCAACTATGCCCAATCGAAGCGGATTTTCACGAGGATTCTTCTGGTTTATCACAATTTTCCTCGGTTTAACGTTGCTCTATAACATGGCGGTTTCTACACGCGTTGAACGTGAAAACATCACGCTCTCGGAGCTGAGCCGGGCGGTGCAAGACGGTAAGGTGGAACGCCTCGCGGTCAAAGGGAATACGATCGAGGGCACGTTCAAAGACAATCGCAACTTTCGCACCTACAAAGAAGCGGACACCAGCATCGCGGAGTATGGAATTACGCCCGAAAAGGTCTCGATTGATATTGAAAACCCGGATAAAGGTGCTCTGCTGCCGACACTTTTGACCGTGATTTTGCCATTTCTGCTGCTGGGCGGCTTTATTTGGTTTATGTTTCGTTCCGCTCAAGGGGCGAATATGCGCGCGATGAGCTTTGGTAAAAGCACGGCTCGGCTTGTAAACCCGGCCTCAAACAAGATTACCTTTGCGGATGT
>JAGVHQ010000033.1 GCA_020056565.1 Candidatus Berkelbacteria bacterium | reverse complement strand
GCCTACACCCTTGGGTTTCAAATTGGGCCGCGGATAAATGCGGCCGGGCGGATGAAAGACGCCACAGTTAGCTTTGATCTTTTGCGTGCGCGTGACGGTGCGAGGGCGCTGAAAGAGGCTCGTGAACTTAATCACTTAAACCAACAACGCCAGCAGCTGTTGGAGCAGATTATTGAGGAAGCAACTGCGCAGATTGAGAACAATGGTCTTGCCAAACAAAAGGCAATTGTCTTGCGTAGCCCAAACTGGCCAAAAGGAATTGTGGGGTTGGTGGCCGGCCGAATTCTGCAAAATTACCAACGTCCGGTTGTGATTTTAGAAGAGGCGGACGGAATGCTCACCGGAAGCGCTCGATCTCCGGAGAAATTTCACCTTGTCGAGGCATTGACGCGCACACGAAAACATCTTGAGCGTTTCGGGGGACACGCCCGGGCCGCTGGGCTCACGTTGAAATCATCTGCATTCGCACAGTTTGAGCAAGCATTTATTGACGAAGCAAACCGCATTCTAAGCGATAATGATTTGACCCCCCGCGTGCACGCGGACGCCCGCATAACCATTCAAGACCTTACAAGTGAAACATGGGGTCTTGTGGAGCAGCTTGAGCCGTTCGGATTTGGTAATCCGAAACCTGTTTTTTATCTTCCCGATGTTTCAATTGCCAACTTTGAGACTTTTGGCAAGGACAAAACACACGTACGTGGCACGATCGGTGAGTGTCGTGTACTTGCCTTCTCCCGATCCGAGCAGTTTGCTCAATTAAAAAAAGACGAGCCAGTGGAGATGCTCGTTACGCTTGAGCGTTCTACCTTTCAGGGCGTCTCTAGCAATGAACTATTTGTGCGCGACTGGCGTCAAGGTCAGTAATAACTAGGGCGCAGTAAAGACAAAGTCTGCACTGCGCGCACTTTCTCCGCCACTCAAAGCACTTGTGACACGGAAGTGGTACAGCACACTGCTTGTAAGAGCGGTCAGCGGCATACTATGACTTGTCACGAGTGCACTGTCGCGCGCGGTTGATCCGTATTCCGTATTGGGGCCGTATTCGAGCTTGGAGTCCGACGGAAGGTTTGTTTGCCAGGTAATCGTAACGCTGCCGGCACTGTCGGAAGTTAGCTGAATATTTGTAAGACGGAGCGCACCGGCTTTTTGGGTACGTACACTCAGCTGGGCTGAGCTGGAGCGATTATCAGGATCGGTAGCAACCACCAGCAACGTATGGGTTCCAGCGGCAATACTTTCTGCATCATAGGTGAGGGCGTAGGGTTTGCCTTCGACGGAGCCAATCGAAATATTATCAATGAAGAACTCCACTTTCTGGACGTTAAAGCCGCCGGTTATATCCACCGCAATCTGAAACGGCCCCGTGAGAACCGTATCTTTTAGAGGTGTTAAAAATCCGACCGACGAATTGTTGGAAGGGTCAAGCGCGCTGCAAGTTTCGGTGGGAGGGCTCGCATTCAAACCGTTCGCGTTGGCCCAGTCTTGCACCGGTTTTTCCCAGTTTGGACGGTTTGGAAATTCACTGTGGATTTCGACGAAAAATCGTTCTTCCACTAAAGCGCGGTTTGTGGGGCAGGAATCGGTTGCGCGTTTGCCAGTCACGGTATCCACGAGCACCTTCACATGCACGTCATCTTGATCATCCGGGATTTGCCAGGGGGCAAAAATATCGCTTATGATCTCATTTCGAAATGAGCCGGGTAGTTTGTTGGAGAGGCGATCCACGGCGACTTCTTTGATCGAGGCGGGGCGGGTAAATGGTTCGTTCGGTTTGCCCTCGAGCGCGGTGTCCATGAATCGTCGAAAAATTGGCGCCGCAACAACCGACCCGTCTGCCCGATTTTCCATGGGGGTATTGTCATTGCGCCCTACCCAAACAGCCGCGGCCAATGAAGGCGTATAACCCACGGTCCAGGCATCACGGTATGATTGCGTCGTGCCGGTCTTGGCTGCCACAGCACGATTGGTGAAGGCAAGCGGCCCACCAGCTCCGAAAACTGGCGCTCTCGCACCGTTGTCAGAAAGAATGTGGGAGATCTCATACGCCACATTATCGTCCAGGACCCGCTTTTCCTCCTGCTTGTATTCTTTCAGTACCTTTCCGTTGCGGTCCTCAACTTTGAGAAAAGGGGTCATGGGGTGGCGGATTCCACCAGCTCCAAATACGCCAAACGCGCTTGCCATGTCGAGCGGTTTTACCTCGCCCCCGCCTAAGACGAGCGATAGTCCATAACGCGAGCGGTCATTGAGTGTTGTGATTCCCATCAGATGGGCTTGGTCAATCACGTTGTCAATTCCCGCGAGCGCCAACGTTTTTACGGCCGGAATGTTTAAGGAATTCGCGAGTGCCCCGCGCATCGTAATTGGGCCACGGGTGCGTCCGTCATAGTTTTGGGGTGCGTAGTTGCCGAAGTCAGTCGGGACATCCCAGAGCGTATAGGCGGGGTTATACTTATTTTTAAACGCAGTCGCGTATGCAAATGGTTTAAATGAAGATCCTGGCTGACGCTCGGCAACCGCAACGTTAAAGTTCCCTTCGTTCTCGACATCAAAATAGTCAATCGAGCCCACCATCGCCAGTACTTGGCCGGTCTTCGGGTCCACAGCCGCCATCGCCGCATTCGTTGCCCCGAATCCCTTGATGCGATCCACATTCGCGCTCACTGCTTTGACAGCTGATTCCTGCACTTTTGGATCCAATGTGGTCGTGACTTTCATTCCGCCTTCAAGCACTTCTCGTTCTCCGAATTCATCGACTAATAGTTCCCGTACCCAGAGTGAAAAATGTGGCGCGCCAATTTGCTCACGACGAGGGACAAAGGTAAGTTCTTGCCCTTTGGCCTGGTCGCGTTCTTCTTTTGTGATATAGCCCTGCTCAGCCATCTTATCGAGTACAAAATCTTTACGGTGCAAAAGCTCATCACGTCGCTGGCCGTATGGTGAAAGCCGGGTGGGCGCTTGCGGTAGGGCAGCTAAAAGCGCGGCTTCGGAAAGCGTCAAATCCTTGGCAGATTTATTGAAGTACGTTTTAGCGGCCGCTTCAATGCCGTAGGCATTTGAACCGTAGGGGATTTCGTTCAAATAGAAGGTGAGGATCTGCTCTTTGGAAAACATCATTTCCATTTCGATTGCTAAAATAAGCTCTTTAATCTTGCGGGTAATAGTCCGCTTAGGGGAAAGTAAAGCGTTTTTGACAAACTGTTGTGTAATTGTGGATCCCCCCTGGAAGCCCTCTCCGGAAAGTGGTTTCAAAATTACGCCACGCACGAGTCCACGCACGTCAAAACCAAAGTGTTTATAAAAGTCCTTATCTTCGGTTGCAATTGTGGCGTTTTTGATTGATTGGGGGATTTCATCCTGCTTTAATATGAACCGTCGCTCGTCACCGTGGACATCGAAAAGAAGATTACCCTCACGGTCCATGATGCGAGTTGATTCAGGGCTAAAACTCTTCTTGATTTTACCCGGAGTGGGTAAATCTTTAGAGTACACTGCAAACAAAAGGGTCATGAGAATAAACAGACCGATCGCGCCGAATCCGGCAAACCGTGCCAGCCGACGGAGACTGAACGTATCTTTGCGAAACTTCTTACTGTGCAGATTAAGCGGATTACGAAATGGAATGAGCGATTTTAATTGCATATTTTCTTTGCACTCGTATCTATAATTATCTATGATGGAAACGAAGAAAGGAAGGGGAAAGACTTCGACAATGTATCACCAAGCGAGAATCTTAAACGGGAAAAAAGCATTTACCTTGATTGAAGTTTTGGTTGTGATTTCGATTATCGTATTTTTGATTTCAATCGTGACTCTCTCTGGTTCACGTGCCCGGGCCCGAGCGCGGGACGCGCGGCGTGTGGCCGACATCAATACGATTCGAGATGCCTTGGTGCTGCACTTGTCGCTCTATGGTTTTTATCCGGATTTAGAGCCGTGTAAGTACAACATCAGCACCGCTCAGGATACTTATTGTCCACAGTCCACCAATTGGCTGCAAGTTTTGGTGGACCGCAAGTTGCTCTCCGCGGTGCCGCGCGACCCAATCAATGCCGCCGACATCCCACTCGGAATGCGATTGGTTAAGCCAGTCTACGCTGGGCCGATAATTGAACCTCCGACGGCAATTCCAACCCCGACCACTACTCCCACTCCCACGGCGACCGGCAGCCCATCACCATCACCGACGCCAAACCAAACACCCGACGGGACGCCCACGATCACACCCACCCCGACGGTCACCCCCACCGCGAGCCCTACTGCGGGTGCTTCCCCTACCCCGAGCCCTACCGGAGCGGTTACTCCCGCGCCGGGCGCAAGCGGCAGACAATATGCAATCTATTCCCGCCTCTGGCCTCCGATTGCAACGTTTATGAGTCAAAACGAGGCCCAGATGATTTTATGCGCCTCGAAAATGGAGGTTGACCAGCGGGAAACCTTGGAAAACGGGTATCCGAACGCCACTGTCGCAAGTTTTCTAATCTCGATTGGATATAATCCGGCTGCGCGCTGCCTTCTGATTACTTAGGATGGGCTCCTCATTCGATATTGAAGAGTTGGGGCGTGCGATTACCTATACCGCTCCCGGGAATGTGAGTCTTGCGCAACTCTTCCCCAAAAAATTACGGATTAAGTATGGCGTTGACCCAACCGCCCCCGATCTGCACCTTGGGCATTTCGTTGTAATTCGTACCCTTGCTGCTTTGCAAAAAATGGGACACACAGTTGTGTTAGTGGTCGGGGACGCGACCGCCCGGATCGGCGATCCTTCCGGGCGTAACCGCACGCGCCCGGTGCTTACCCACCGCGAGATTGCAGCTAACCTCAAAACATATGTTGATCAAGTAAAAGGCTTTTTGAACATGGCGAAGGTTAAAATCGTCCATAACGGCCAGTGGTTTGACATGCTTAACTTTACTGACCTAATTGGTTTGGCCCAACACGTCACATGCGCTCAAATCCTGGAGCGGGATGATTTTACGCTGCGCCTCAAAGACCGCACCGACATCGGGTTGCACGAATTGTACTATCCTTTGATGCAAGCGTATGATTCAGTGAAAATCCGTGCCGAGGCGGAAATCGGGGGGACGGACCAGATTTTCAATATGCTTCTCGGGCGGGATTTGCAACGAAAATTCCACCAAAAAGAACAAATTGTACTCGGTTGCGAGCTTTTAGTTGGTACGGACGGAATTAAAAAAATGAGTAAGTCTTACGGCAACACGATTTCCCTTAACCAAAAACCAGAAGCGATGTATACGCAACTGATGCAAGTGCCCGATGAAGCGATGCTCTCCTACGCGCGAGCCTTAACGACATTAAAGCTGAATGAGTTGGAAGTGGAGCTCAAGCGCGGTACGAACCCTAAGGATGTAAAGCACACGATTTCACACGCAATCGTGGAAGAGCTCTTCGACCTGCCCGCAGCAACGCGCGCCCGCACACATTTTGAACGCGTTGTCGGGGGAGGGGAGCTGCCAAGCAACATTGCCACGCGGCATATCAAAGGCACTCATACCGCACTCGATCTGATCATGGCTTTGAAGCTGGCGGAGTCTAAAAACGAGGCCCGCCGCCTGATTGCCCAAGGGGGGATTAGGCTTGACGAACGCGTTCTCTTAAACCCGGCGGAACCAATTGTTGTGCGCTCGGGAATGATCGTCAAACGCGGTAAGCGCGGTAAGATTGTGGCGCTTAAGACCTAAGAGCGCAGGATTCAAGCCAGAGTCAGATTGAGAAGCTCAAAAATGTGATAAATTCAAGGCGCGACGACGAGAGTGTGCCCAGCGGCACAGTGAGGAGGAGCAACGAAGAAATCAGCCATTTTTGAACTTCCCGCAGCGGGCAGAGCGTATGCGGGTCATCTTCTGCGTTGCTCGTCGCTTACGTACCAGGGGGTACGCAGCACTCCTCGCGTCTTGAATCTAACCTCCATACGCTCTGCTCAACTGATTCTGGTTTGAATCCTGCGCTCTTAACGGTTCGAAGCGATACTGACCTCAAAGATTCCTTCATCGTTCATGACCCAAATAACATTGCGAGTGGGGGAGAATGTCGCCGCTTTAATTTCGGCTGTTGTGGGCAAAACAATTTGGCGTACGTACGCGCCGGTTTTGTTAAATGCCATAATCCGAGCGTCACGCGTGACCACAAATACCTGCTCGAGCGCCTCATCGGTAAAGAGTGTAAATCCAGTTGAGAGCTTGAGCCCCGCCGGTACGTTTTTAAACGAGAATTCATCCGCCCCACCGCGGCTGAATTTTGTAATTGTTCCGTCCTTCTTTAATACATAGATATAACCGTCAATTGTGAGCGCCTGACCATCGCTCACGTCCACTCCCTTCAAGGGGTATTCTCGAGGTGTGTTGAAATCCTGTCCGTCGGAAGAGGAGACGAACACTTTACCTGCGGCAGAATCTAAAAAGTAAATATTGCTGCCAAATCGGCTGGCAAGCGGAGCGCTGGGGAATGTTTGGTTTACTTTTTCGGCCACAGCACTCGGTTCAGATGTGCTCAAGATGCGATAGAGCGTTGTGTTGGATTGGAATAGGGCATCATTTTGTGCGTAGCCGATTGCAGAAGTGATCGATGTGGCAGGGAAGGAAAGCGTTTCGGTTGTGCCTCCCGTGAGTGCAATCCGCCAGAGTGAACCGTTGTCGCGGTCGTATGCAATGAGGTAATCACCGGAATAAACCAGATCATCTGCCCCTTCTGGCCTCGAGGAGAGCGTCGACCAAAAAAGAAATCGAGTACTGTTGGTCAGTTGGTCGTATGTTTCACGGGCGCTGGTGACAATCTGGGCCGTGTCCGCGTCTTCGCCCACTGCGCCGCCGCGGGTAATTTGTTCTAACAAAGGCAGGGCCTGAGCTTGGTCTTGCGCTTTAAGGGCACTTTCGGCCCTCGCGTATAATGCTTGAAGTTCTTGGGATGAGTACAAGCGCGGTTCGGCAGCGCGGCGAATATAACCGGCACGCAAGTTAATAATCAAGATGAGAATTAGAATGAATCCGAGGGTCGCCATCGTCCAAATCCGGTAGGTATGCGTCAGCGCGTGCACGATATCGGAAAATGTCATTTTACCAAAGATCCGTATTCTCCCGAGTGGGGAACGTGACCCAAGTGTCTGTTTTTGATAATTTCGAATGACGGTCAGCCCCTTGTGTGATGGTTTTTGGACCGAGTTTTCCATAAAGCGCGCAATGTGTGCAATGAACTTGATTCTTTGGACCCTCTGCCAAGATTTTTCCGCCCCTTCTCCAACTCGCACCAGCGAGCGTCCAAGCAGAGGGAAAACCGTTTTTTGAACTTGGGTACCAGCCGCACTGGCCTGCTGACCGGTTTTCTTACTTAATTCACGCGCTTTTGGCAGTGCTTTTTTGGTAAACCAGCGACGCACTAAGGTCGTAATGGATTCGAGCGGCCGATCCACGTACACTACGCTGATATGGGGTTGGGGAACCCCGCGAATGCCCTGGATGTGTAAGATAAATCCTCCTGCCCCCGCAACCTTTTTCACTTGCGCGGCGCGTACGATCCGAGTAGCCACCAAGTTCGCGGTTTCTTCGCCGAGATGAGCTGCAAGATCAGTCTCCACCACAGAGGCCATAATCGGGTTGCCAAAGAAGATCCGGTCATTTGCCTCAAGTGTCCCTGAGGTAATTGCCCCGAATGTTTGCAAAGGGTGCGGTTCACCGGTCGGTTCAGATTCTATGAGTGGGCTGAGCTCGCCATCGCGCCACAGATATCCGATTGTGGTGCCGGCGCTTGTGAAATGAAATTCATCGCCCTCGATTAAGGCAATCACGCTGTTTAGGTGTCCAACCCATTCGGTTTCCCCAGCTTGGGCGAAACGGGCTAAAGCTTGATTAATGCCTTTGAGCATTGTTTCAAAGCGGTCGTACGAGGATCCGCTGGCGGTGCGGTAGTAGAGGCGTTGAGCAGCATTTACGAGTGCCTGCCCAACTCGCGCCCCCATATGCCAGGGGCGTGCGATTTCCACTAAAATAAACAACTCTCCCAAAGAAGAAGAATCGTCCGGGACAGGGGGTTGCAGTACTTGCGTTGTTACAAACCGATCAGCGACACGCTCTGCGCTTGTAATGCGCACCCCATGATATTCAAGATAACGTTTGCTCATGCGATATGGTTGACCCCTTACCCTACACGTACGTCAAAAAAACTGCAAGGCAGTGCATCCACTTCTAACTATATATGAATCTATCCCAAGTTGTGAGTATGAATTGTTTCCGGCTGCCAGATCAAATTAGCGGACAAATGTGAGCGCTTTACCAGTATTCCCTGCGCGCCCCGTGCGCCCAATGCGGTGGACGTAGTCGTCGTAGCTTGCGGGAATGTCATAGTTGATCACATGGCTCACATGCGGGATATCCAATCCTCGGGCCGCAACATCCGTTGCAACCAAGATCGAAATGTCGTTTTGCTTGAATAGATTAAGCGCCTTCTGACGCGCCGATTGGGTTTTATTTCCGTGAATCGAAGCGGCTTTGAATCCGCGTTCGTTAAGATCTTTGGAAAGGCGCTCAACTCCGTGTTTTGTCTGGCCGAACACAAGCACTTTTTCAAACTCCGATTGTTTCAATAAATCGTGCAGGAGCTCAACTTTGCTTTCTTCTGTTCCAAAGCGAACAATGTTTTGATCAATCGCCGAGGGGGTCACTCCTGTTACCGCAGAAATCTTAATCGGGTTGTTTTGGAATTGGCGGGTTAAGGCGTCAATCTCGCTCGATAGCGTGGCGGAGAAAAGCAGTGTTTGGCGGGGGGAAGGCAAAAGTGCAAGCATAAAGCGAATGTCGGTAATAAAGCCCATATCCAGCATCCGATCGGCTTCATCCAGCACAACCGTGCGGTAATTACTTGGGTAAAGCACTTTGCGTTCGATCAGGTCCTTCAGCCGGCCGGGTGTGCCGATAACGGCCGTTGGATTTCTGCGCAAGGCCCGGATCTGGTTCCCCATTCCCATCCCTCCGATAATGACGACCGAGGAAAGGCCGAGCGTTTGGCTAAAACGTACGAACTCATCTTGAATCTGGTGCGCGAGCTCGCGGGTGGGCACAATCACCAGAAATTTCTCTTGGCGAAAGGTCGCGGCTTTGTGAATGAGCGGAATCAGAAACGCCGCGGTTTTGCCCGTGCCGGTATTGGCAACACCGATTACATCTTTACCCTCAAGGATCAGGGGAATTGTTTGGTCTTGAATTGCGGTGGGGGTCTCGTACCCAACGCGCGTAATGTTTTGTTTAATGGTTTGGTGAATCGCAAAGTCTTGGAAACGGTGTATGGCATTGTAGGGGGCTACCGCCTCTTGCGGTGTTGCACGGTTAATAAACCGGTTGACGTTAATTCTGAGTCCGGGGTTGGTAAATACTCTGCGGCCTCTCGACCCTGCTCGAGGTGAAGCACTCGAATACGCTCGAGGTAGACCACCAGATTGAGGTCGGGGAAAACCACCCGCCTGCGGTCGGAATGAACTACCCTTAGCAAAACGAGAGCGCGAAGAGTTCCTAAAATTTCTGTTATACAAAAAAAGTCCTTTCTATGAATGAATATAGCAATGTCGATCTTTAGCTTTCTTCTTGAAAGAGAACGAAGATGCTTGAATCGACTGCTCAGTACCTTCATTCGTAGATGGACTTCTGAGACCACCTGAGTGATTCCTAAGAACCACTATTAAAGATTAACTAACTGACTATACCTGAGTTAACCGGCACTGTCAAGTAAAATAGTGTGCGATGTGTAGCAGACTAAAGTTTTGTGCCGACGAGAGGTATATACTTCGTGATAGTAATGCGTCCCGGAAAGGGCGCGGATCTTGAATAGGTGAAGAACCATGAACCCAAAATTACGTCATGTTTTATCGGCGCGCGATTTCACACGCGAGTTTATCGAGGGCATTATCGCCTCTGCGGCGGTGATGGAAAAGGCGTTGGTCGAAAAGACAGTGTTGCCTAACCACGCTGGCAGGGTAATCTCGACATTTTTCTTTGAGCGCAGCACTCGCACACGGATTTCATTTGAAGATGCTGCTCATCTTCTGGGCGCGCAAGTGATCCCGTGTGAAAACGCCAAAGAGAGTTCATCTGTGGGGAAAGGGGAATCGTACGAGGACACTTTTCGAGTACTGGGCGGATACCCGCTCGACGCGATCATCTGCCGCTCAGACAAATCAAATCTTGGCGAGCTGGCGAGGTTTTCCCAGGTACCGATCATAAGCGCGGGTGATGGGGGCGGGGAACACCCAACTCAGGCGTTGCTGGATTTGTATACGATTTGGAAGGAAATCGGGCGGCTCGATGAGCTTTGTGTGCTCTTGCACGGTGATCTGCAAAGCCGACCAGTGCGCTCGCTTGCAATTGCCCTCAGCTCCTTTGAACGAAATATGTCGATATTCGTCGGCCCGGAGAAACTCCAACTTGAAAAGGAAACAATGGAGTTCTTCTTCCTTAGTCGTCGGATGGAAGTTCGGACACCGTTTGTCCCTCCGGTGCTTGATCTGAGACTGAAGTTGTGGGAGGAGGTGGATGTCGTATATCTCACCCGCTTTCAAGACGAGCGTAAGGTCATTTCTCCGGAAGAATATGCCGTAGCGCGCAGGGATTTTTTCTTTTCTCCCGACAAACTTGGGAAGATGCAAAAGCACGCCCGTGTTTTGCATCCACTTCCCAAACGTGACGATGAAGTCGACCCGGCCCTGACGCCGGAATTCGACCATCGGATTGCTTGGTTCCGTCAGGCGCACAATGGCGTTCCGGTGCGGATGGCTCTTTTACACTGGGTGTTCACCGGGGAGTTCTACAATCCCCCGCTGTGGTGAGGAAAGGTCAGAAAGTTGTGAACGGCCGCGCGTCCGAGCGCGGCCGTTTTTTTGATTGAAGTTTTTGTTTTCTTGCGACAAATGCCTGCATTTGTCGCAAAGAGGAGACACGAACTTTCCGTGCGACTGTTACGTAGTAACAGAGCTTTAAAGTTCTGTGTCGACGACTGGTCGGGGTGGCCGGATTCGAACCGACGACCTCATGCACCCCATGCACGCGCGCTACCAACTGCGCCACACCCCGGGTGCCCCTCGAGACAAGGCGTATAGCCAACGTATAAATACGTGGGTGCCCGCACGCAGGGGCCACAGCCGCTGCAAATATTGGGCTCCCTTTGGCATAAATGTTAACTCTTACGCGCAGATCTAAGAAGGGCGTTTATAGTGTAGCGTATATCCGAGAAATTAGAATAAGAAGAACCCTCTGCCAGTGAGAAATTCAAAAATCTTTTGCGATACGCTCAGCAGCACGTCAAAGAGATGGACCTGCGAAGAAAAAAGGATTAACGCGATCAAAATAAACGGTCCAAATTGTTCGAACTGCGCAAAGGCAGAGGGGGACAGAAACGGTTTCCACAGTTTGGAACCATCCAGAGGCGGAATCGGAATAAGGTTAAAGAGCATCAAAACGATTTGGTAAAAGAGCAGCATTCCGAAAAACACCAGTAGCGAATCCGAAATAGGAAGAAGTCGCACCGCGAGTGCGATCAGGGCGGCGGTAATTAGGTTAGAAAACGGGCCGGCAAGCGAGACTAATAATTCGTCCCAGTGGCTGCGTAAGTTGTTCGGATTGACAGGTACGGGCTTGCCCCACCCAAATCCGATCACGAGCAACATGAGCGTTCCCATGAAGTCGAGGTGGGCGAGTGGGTTCAGGGTGACACGCCCTAAACGCTCAGCAGTATCATCTCCAAGACGCAGCGCAACCCAGGCATGGGCGGCCTCATGTACGGTGATTGCCAGCAGCAAGGCCGATACGACCGCGACGAATAGTGCCGGATTTTCGACTAAACTTCCAAATAGCATAAGTGCCCTCAGGTATAGATACGATTCAAATTTTATGCTACGTTGATCTCTCGGAGGTGTCAAAGATGGTTTGCATGCGTTGCGGCAAAGGACCTCGAATGGGGTTCAATCGTCCGCACTCTTTACACAGAACAAAACGGATAATTAAACCGAACTTACAGTTAGTGCGGGGGGTAAAGTTGTGCACGCGTTGTATGCGCACAATTGCACGTGAGCATGCCCATGTCACCCCTGTCGCTGCCCAACCAGCTTCTTAGTGTTCTCAAAAAACCGGCCGATGTTCCACCGGTTGTGCTTCTAACCGGGCCAGAGCGCAGTACTGCAGTGGATACGATCCGCGCGCTTGAGGGGTTCCACAAATTCGACGTACTCGAGATTGGGATGGAGGAACCGGCAACTGTGGAGGCAACACGCGATTTCATCCGCTTGCTTTTAACCCGCCCGCTCTTTAGCTCTTTTCGCTTAGCACTTATCGGCAACGCAGACCGCCTCGGACCGGCAGCAGCAAATACGCTTTTGAAGACACTTGAAGAACCGCCGGATTATGCGCGGATTGTACTCGTTGCACACTCGGCTCGGAGGGTATTGCCCACGATTCGCTCGCGCGCGCGGACGTTTATTTTAGGGCGGGACGACGTGCACTATGACGAATGGATTGGCAAGATCCGTGCGGTACTGGCAGAGCCACTCTATAAACGAATGCTTTTAGCGCGCGAATTAGCGACAGTCTCGGAGAGAGCTGAAATCGTTGCGACCTTGGGCGGCCGCCTGTTGACCGCCTCGGCCACGCGACCCAAGGTGCTTCCTCTTGCTGAGTATTGTCTTGAGATCGCAAAGCGGCTGGCCACGAATGCCCAGCCCATTGTACAACTCGAAGCCCTCATGGTACGTTTGTCTCTCATTCGCGCACATTAGGAGTCCAGGATTTGAACCAAAGTCAGATTGAGAAGTTAAAAAATAAGATAATTTCAAGGCGCGCCGACGAAAGTGTGCCCTTTGGCACATTAAGGAGAAGCAACGAAGAAATGAGCCATTTTTTAGCTTCCCTACGGGCGGGCGAATTTCGGTCATCTTCTGCGTTGCTCGTCGCTTACGTACCAAAAGGTACGCAGCGCTCCTCGCGCCTGGAATATAACCTAAATTCGCTCCGCTCAACTGATTCTGGTTTAAATCCTGGACTCCAGGGGAGTTCGGATGTTTTTTGATTGGCTTTTAATCGCTTCGCTCTCACTTGTAGTCGTGGTTTTAGCGCGCCACGTGCCTTCGGTGTTGGCAAAGATGCATACTACCCCGTCCGCCGAGGACGCCCTCCAATATAAAGAAATGGTTGAGAACCTTGCCAAAACGTCGGTTGCGGTAGGGAAGGTGGCGCACGCCATGGGCGAGGGGATTGCAACGAGCGGTAAAACCATCGCCGCGCTTGGGCAAAAAACCGGTGCCCTTTCGCTCTGGAAGCGGATTAAGTTCCTCCGAGTGAAGCGCGGAAAGGATACTCCTCAAGAGAAGGAAGAAGAGATTTCGGTCGCGCGCGCGGATTCCCTGTTTGAAGCTCGGCGATTGCGTGAGGCAGAAGCAATGTATCTCAAGTTGTGCGCCAAAGATCCGCATAACGCGCACCTGTACGCTCAGCTCGGGATCGTATATTTAGAGACCAAGAATTTCAAAGACGCTCGTGATGCGTTTACCGCAGCAATTAAGCAAGACCCAACCGTTGCGTCGCGGCATGTTAATTTAGGGATCGCGCTTTTGGAGTTGGGGCATGCGAAGGCCGCAAAAGAGGCATTTGATAAAGCAATTACTCTGAAGCCCGGAAATAAGAAGTACGAACAGTTGGCAGAGCTTGCGAAAGCGCGTAGTTAATACTTGTATTTCGTATAAAATAGATGAGAGGAGGAATAGTGGAAGAAATTAACGACAAAGCCGAAGCAGGCTCGTCTGGCGTCGCAGCAGGCTGCGAAACGTGTGGTGAGCATGGGGCAACCTGCGCCTGCGAGAATGCCGAAAAATGCGTGTGCGGAGATAAAGCCGGTTGCTCTTGCCCGAATTGCTCAACGAAGTAAACTTCTCGACGTTCATTACTTGAAGTAAAGACTGGTTAAAACGTCAAAAATCAGGTATCCTAATACCGTTTACATAAACGGATGTTTCGGTTACCTGCAAATATAAGAAAGCCGTCCTAGCTCAGCGGTAGAGCAGCTGTTTTGTAAACAGCAGGTCATCGGTTCGAATCCGATGGACGGCTCCATGCACTTTGAAAAAACTAAGTTGTACATGTGTACAATTAGAGTATGCAACCAATCCTAGACGCCCAAAGGGTTCGGGAGCTTTATTCTCAAGGAATGAGTGCAATGGGTGTCGCACATGAGTTGAATACCTCTATCTGGAGAATCTATAAGGTTATGAAGAAGCATTCAATTCAAAGGCGAACATTCCGAGAGGCAAATAAAGCATATTTTCTGGGGAAACCGCTCAGCTTTGAGATAAGGAGCAAGCTTTCGACATCAGAGCAAACTCTGAAGAATACGGGCCTTATGCTGTATTGGTCAGAGGGAAGTAAACGAGAGGGAAAAACTGTTGACTTAGCTAATTGCGATCCCGAAATGATCCAAATCTTTCTCAGGTTTTTAAGAGAAATACACAGAGTTTCAGAGGAAAGACTGAGGGTTCTATTATATTGCTACAGTAATCAATCAATTCCACAGCTTATCAACTACTGGAGCAATATTACCGAGTTACCGCAAAAACAGTTTACGAAACCATATGTCAGGAAAGATTTTCTACCAGAGAAAATAAGTAGGATGCCACATGGATTGGTACACGTACGGTATAGTGATCAACGGTTATTGGCACAGATTATGAGTGATATGCGCGTCTTAATTGATAACATGCTGGGGTAACAGAGCGGTCAAATGTAGCTGACTGTGTAGAACGCAGCTTCTCTAGGAAACTAGAGTTGAAACATTGGGTGAATTGTCGGAAACCCTACGGTTCGCAGGAACTATGGCAATCCGCAGCCAAGCCCGTCACTTTCACAAAAGTGACGGGAAGGTTCAGAGACTTATAGCGCCCAACTCCTAAGTCCACTTAAGGATATGGAGATGAGATAGTCCACGCTTTATAGAAATATAGAAATCAGTGAAATCAGCCGGGCTTGTCCCTACGGGGGTTCGAATCCCTCCCCCAGCACCATCTCGCTTCGCTCGATGTTAACATTTACTTCGAACCGAGTGAGAAGTTTCGAACGTGCGTGAGAAGCCATAAGTTTCTCATCGCTTCGCTCTTCGAGATAAAGCCGATGTAGCTCAGTCGGTAGAGCACTTGCATGGTAAGCAAAAGGTCACCGGTTCGATTCCGGTCATCGGCTCCATTTATTAGTTGAAAGGACAATATGGCAAAAGGAAAGCGCAACCTATTTCCGTTAGTGTGCACGGAGTGTAAGCGGATTAACTATTATTCCCAAAAGAACGCAACCAATACGACCGATAAAGTGGAGTTAAAAAAGTTTTGCCCGTTTGAGCGCAAGGTTACCGTACATAAAGAAACAAAACTTCCCCCGCACAAGAAGTAAATGGCGGGCAGATAGTTAATAACCACCCGCGTTTTTGAGAGGGGTATCGTATAATGGCTATTACGGCGGTCTCCAAAACCGCAAACCGAGGTCCGACTCCTCGTACCCCTGCCAAAAGCGCGGGTTCAGATTCTGGTCAAAATATGAAGATCTATTTAATCCGGCATGGTGAGTCAACCAGTGATGTTGAAAACCGCTATGGCGGGATTTACGACGATCATTTGACACAAAAGGGCAAAGAACAAGCTCGCGTTCTCGCAAAAGAATTAAAAGATAAGAATATAGAGGTAATTTTTTCAAGCCCGTACTTGCGGGCGTATGAAACCTCACATGAGCTCCACAATTTATTAAACTGCAAAGTTATTAGAGTGGATGATTTCCGAGAACGTAACTTGTATGGAATCTTGAGCGGCATGAAGAAAAGCGAGGCCGCTCAAAAATACCCGGAACTCGTTCCGCTTTTGGAAAATTATCAGAATATTTTGCCACAAGGGGAGGCGTACTCAGATTTTGTAAAGCGAATTAAAAAAGGATGGGAAAAAATTATCCATTCACCCTATACGACCGTCGGGGTTGTAACCCACGCTGGCCCCATCCGATGCATATTTCGCGAAATATTAAAACACGGGGAGTTGGGTCAGTTTGGCGATTGCGCCATGTTTGAGCTTGCTGATAAATCCGGCGAATAGAAAATAGTTTCTGTTCAGACCGCTGAACTTTAAAGCCCAGTACTTCTTAGCCTTCTTGCCAAACAGTCCGAAAGGACTGTTTTGTGATTGACCGAATGCGTTAATTCAGGTATCATTCTCAAGCAGATCCTGCAATTCAGTAACGGAGGCCTGCGATGAACCTGAAGAATATAAGCATTGTTTTACTCGCAGGTAATCCTAAATGCCTGCAATTCATTCCCGATTCCAATTTCACCTACTTTGAAGTCGCACTTACCGCCGTGAAAGGCCTTTGCTGCCAGAAGATTGCGGTTGTAAGCGATTTCACCTTTGGGGCACTTATGAAAGTTCCCCACCAGAAAGTACCTGGTGGCCCGACTGCGTATGACAGCCTCATGGCTGGGCTGCAGGCTGTACGTGGGGAGCTGGTTCTGGTGGTAGCCACAGATCTGCCTTTGCTTACAGAACAAGCGCTGCGCGATTTCCTTACTCAAGTCGAGGAAGCACCGGAAGCCGACTTTTACTGCTCGCTTGCAACTAGCGAAAGCTGCAATGCAGCCGGGCAGAAGAAGTTAGGCATGCCTATAGACGGAAAGTCGACGGCGTGCGGAAGCGTATTTCTTGTGCGCCAAGCGGCACTACCCGCTATTAGCCAGCAGGCGGAGCGGATTCTTGCGCTGCGCCGGAAAAAGCTGAAATGTGCCCTCGCCATTGTCGGTTACCAACCTATACCGCGCCTTGCCCTTTCCTTCCTACGTCCCTCATGGGGATTTAGTCTAGGCGAGGTTGAGTTGCTCCTAACCAAAGGGACCAAGATTCGATGGAAGGGAATCTGGAGCGATCCTGGGCTTGTGGTCGACTACGACCGCAAAAGCGATCAAACCTGAGCATCGCCACATTCGTGGCTCGCTGACCGAGAACGGTCTTTTTTCTTTGCCCGAAATGAGACTTTTAATCGTCGCATTGAATAAGTGCGGTCGTATGTTGTAGCCTAAAGCCATAATTAACATTATTAGGGAGGCACGCGATGTCGGTTGAGAATAGTCCTGGTTACCCAGTACCTGGGGGAGAGCCTAACAAATCCGGTAAAGAACAAGCCGGCGGCTTAGAATCCGCTCGAGAAAAAATCAGTAGTTCTGAGCTTAGCGCTGAGGCTCAGACTGCCCTTTTAGGGATGCTCGATCCAACAAAGAACAGTAATGAGATAACTATATCGTGGGTATCTAACCTTACGAAATCAGGCCTATTGCATTTAATAATGTTTGAGGAAACTGACGGAAACGGTAGACACCGGGTTGCAATGATAGAGCCGAATTCTGGCCGTGGAGCGTTTGTGGAGTTGCATCCTCCTGAAGATGCGGGAACTAAACCGAGAATAGTAGGAGGATCTGGGGACCAGGTGGCGGCAACCCGTGAAGGACAATGGACGACCAATGGGCCCTACGAGTTCAGTAAAGAAGAAATCGATCAAGTCATAGCGGCCTACAGGGAAAGTGAATCCTCAGCAAAAGATGCGATCTAACGACTTTAGGGCTCGCTGACCGAGAACGGTCTTTTTTCTTTGCTCTCTTTTAGAACTCTAGCACTCCTTCCACAAGACGCTTTAATTGCGAGGTATATTCGTTTATCCTGATGCCATAGCCAGAACGCTGGCAATCTTGACAATGGAGGATCGGAATGGCAGGAGATAAGACAGACACAGGCGCTGCCTATAAGGCGGCCGGGGTTGATATCGGTAAGGCCGAGCAGGCGCTCGAACTGATGCGCCCGCATATTGCTTCCACCCAAAATCAATACTCGCTCGACGAGGAAGGGTCGTTCGCGGGAGCAATCGATATTGGGAAAGTGATCGAACATTTCCACATGAAGGCTCCGATCCTAACGCTCACGATTGATGGCGCGGGGACGGTGACGATTGCGGCACAGATGGCAATGGATCAAGTGCCCCATCAAGACGGGTGCCACTGGTGCGCTTTCCCCAGGAAGTATCACCACATCATTGGCTACAACCTCGCCGCGCACGCGTGTGCTGACACGGCTTGTAGAAAGGCGATTCCGATTGCGATCGTGGACAATATTGACTCAACCGATGTCGATCTGTTCGTCCACGAACAACTCGTTGCAGGAATGGCTACGTGCTGCAGGGAGTTCAATCCCTCGGTCGTGATTGTGGGCGGTGAAACGGCGCAGATGCCTGGCCTCGTCGTTGACGGTCAAGTTGGAGTGGTTGTAGCGGCTACTGGGCTTGCACATCTTGATCGGTTGGCACATCCCAAGCAACAGATCAAACCGGGCCACCTTCTGGTCGGGATTGAGGCGAACGGCTTGCACCTGAATGGCTGGTCTAAGGTTCGTCAGGTGATGTTCGATCAGGCAAAGGATGCCCAAGAGCGCCAGATGCGGTTAGAGCGGTTCTTGCCTAAGATCCTCTTGAAGCAACCAAACTACGCGCTGATCGTCGTGGATCAGATTGAACGCGGCACTGACTTGTATGTGACTGGGCTGGCGCATATCACGGGTGGAGGACTCTACGACAATATCGAGCGCCTTCTTCCCGAAGGGTGCCGGGCTGTTATCAGTACAAACACGTGGGCGCGTCCCGTCTTCTACGATGCTCTCATCGATATTGCGGGTGTCACGCTTGAGCAAGGGTATCGGATGTGGAATATGGGCATCGGCTTCGTTCAAATCGTGGACAGTCGCGAGAATGTCGAACGGATCATCGAGCGCATCGAGAGTAAGTTCGATCTGCGCTCATGGATCATCGGCGAGATCGTCGAAGGCGAGCGGACGGTTACCATCAACTTTGACAACTAGCTCCTCTGTGAGCCATGACAGGGCGTAAGCCCAAGGAGAATAAGGCAAATGAAGGCTCGGAAGTTCTTTACTTCTTCGTGGGGGGTGATCTTCATCGTTGTTGCGATAACTGTCGTAATAGTGGTACCGCTTACGACCCACTCGATAGATCAGCAGAGGCAGACAATGCACAAGGCCAAAGCCTTTGACGGACTGGTCGTCAAGGTGCTTGACCTGCAAGTCTTGGAGGGAGGTGATAGCGGCGGGGGATACCAGAGATTTCGGATGGTTGCGGTCGACATCGTCGAAGCCAAACGCTATATCTGGTATATCGGCAAGGGTACGCAATTCTACGCATTCTTGGAAGAAAATGCAGTGATTGCGGGAGACATGATCGCGATCTCGTACCGCGAAACGGTTGTTACCGGATCGTCTGCCGGGATATTCTCGTTTCTGAGGTTTTCCAAACCGCCTCCTTGAGGAAGGCAAGAGGAATTTGGGGCTGCCGAGCGCGGGCAGCCCTCTTTTTATTGACCACACGTCACAATTCTGGGATACTAGCGCTTCTGAATCCGTGCGTAAGCGGGTTCTGGAACCAGAACAAACTGAAGGGGGGGGAATAGTAATGTCAACAAAAGTAACCCTGGGATTACCAGGTTTTGGGTTCGATCTCGCGCATTCGAACTGGTGGGCGCCGCTCGGGCAAGAAACCTTGTATCGCAGCGTGAAACGGCCGACACTCTCGTCCGACATATCTGGGATTCAGGATGCGGTTCGGAAACTCATCCTTGAGTACATCGCGATTCTTGAAGCGCTCCACGGCGCCTCAATCGGCTTCCAAGTACTTGTGGCACACCAGAAGGTCATTCCCGACCTCGTCCAGAAACTTCTGATTGAGTTCGGGATCGAGGTTGTCGCGTTTCCCGACATCGATATCGACGACCTTACGTATCCCCGGGATTTAGCGCTTGTGCTCCCAAATGGGAAGGTCTTGGTAGATGACGAGCTGAAAACTCCGCTCTCTGTGCCGTCTGCGCCTGAGATTTCACTGTCTATGTACGGCCAAGGAGGCCGTGTGCACGT
>JAGVHQ010000041.1 GCA_020056565.1 Candidatus Berkelbacteria bacterium | reverse complement strand
CTTCGCCTCCTCGGCGTTCCTCTGTCGGCCTACGAACCGGGCGGCTGAGCCCAACTGCGGTGGTCACGATATCGTCCCGTCGATGTGCGGAAAATAGGTAATAAGGGGAGACTATTGGTGGTTGCACATACGGAGCAATCGGATACAATCCGAATTATCAACGCACGTCCTGTTACGCCGGGCGAGAGGAAGACCTATGATGAAGAGTCCTAAGAAGAAAGCAGCGGGATCTGAGATGCGGGCGGAATACGATTTCAGCAAAGGTGTGCGCGGAAAATACGCGAAGAGGTTTGTTGAGGGTAGCAATGTGGTTGTGCTGGATCCCGATGTGGCGGGGATGTTCCCCGACTCTAAGATAGTAAATGACACGCTTCGGGCTGTAGCCCGAATAGCGCAGAAGCGCATGAAGAAGGCCGGTTGATCCGGCCTTTTTTATTTGATCGCGGTCTAACTACCGCTTGCAGCTGGCGGCTCGCCATCGGCGAGGCATGAGCGCCCGCAGCTTAAGCGTAGCGTTAGGCGACCTTTAGCTTACGCTTCGACGGGGTGACAACCAGTTTGACGCGAACACCAACTTGGGTGAGCATGTCAACAAGGGTGTCGATGCTAAAAAGGTTGATCTTGCCCTTAAACAGGTCACTTATGCGTGGCTGGGTAACCCCGAGCATTTTAGCAACTTCTGCCTGCTTTAAACCACGTGCCTTGATGACTTTACAGAGGTGGATCATCAGATCCGATCGAATCTTCAGGTGCTCAGCTTCCTCCGGTGGGAAACCAAGATCCAGGAAAACGTTTCCGCTTGAACGGGTGAGTTTCATCTTCATAAAGAACCTGCCTTTCCCGCGATTATCATCGCTCTTGACGCTCTCGGATCAATTGGCCGTAACGCCGTTTCGGATCCGAATTTCAGCAACTCCCAAACCAATGCTTGGCATTGGCTTCCAATCAGGAGGTTCTTCTCCCTTCTGAACCATTCGAAGATGTTGTCCGGCAAGGCGTCGCGCATTTTCGGGAAACGCCCTGATATCATCAAGCGAGGTTCCAGCCCATATGATAATTTTTTCAGACACGAGGCAACATACAATACTTTATATAATTTGTCAAATGTCGCCTAACAACCGCTTGCAGCTGACGGCTCGCCTCTTTTTCGCTGGGCGCCCGCAGCTCAACCGGAGCGTTGGGCAGACATAAAGCTGAGTTGGAGAACCAAATTGGAGGGTTGTATTCCTCGACGGATTGTGTAGAATTATGTGTAGACGCTGATGGGGGGGGTGTACTATGCCGACGAATCTTCATATCGAAACAAAGTTGTTAGAGGAGGCACAACGATTAGGACATCACCGCACGAAACGCGAAACGGTCAATGAGGCGTTACGAGAATATATTCAGTATCGGAAGCGCTTGAAGGCTGTGGAGGCGTTCGGCACGATTGATTTTGACCCCGACTATGATTACAAGAAAATGCGGAAAGCCCGTTGATCGTAGTCGACACATCGGTGTGGTCATTGGCGTTTCGGCGGCGCACTTGGCCGAAAGGGGTTATGCCAAGCGTTGTACAACTATTAGAGAAATTGACTCGTGACAAAAAACGAGTGGTTGTACCAGGCATAGTTATTCAGGAACTATTGTCCGGGATTAAAGAACCTGCTCAGGCAGAGAAAATAATGGGAATTATGGAGGGGTACCCCATCCTATTGGCAAGTCAGGATCATCACATAGAAGCAGCAAACATTTCTAATGTTTGCAGAAAAGCTGGTGTTTCAGCCGCAACCGTTGATTGCTTAATTGCGGCTCAATGCATTATGGAAAATGGCATTCTCCTTACGCTGGATGAGGATTTTTCTCTAATAGCAAAACATTGTACGTTACGACTTTATCCGATTCCTATTGATTGAATTTAACGCCGCATTCGCGGCGTTTTTAATGCTGCCCAACTACCGCTTGCAGCTGATGGCTCGCCTCTTTCTCGTTGAGCGCCCGCAGCTTAGCCGGAGCGTTAGCCCGGCTATGCCGGGAACGATGAGAACTGATGAAAGATTTGATATCCTGCTTCGCAGGGTGATGTGACGAGGACGGGAAGCAATGCCGACAGTAAAAATTATCGGGGCTTACCGGTTTTTCTTCTACAGCAACGAGGGAGAGGAGCCACCACATGTTCACGTCAAGCGAGAAATATGCTCTGCAAAATTTTGGCTTCGTCCTGTAAATCTTGTATCTTCAAGTGGGTTCAAAGGGGCGGAATTGAGAAACTTGGAAAAAATGGTCACCCAAAATCACACACTATTTTTGGAGGCATGGGATGCGTACTTCAAAAGCTGAAAATATTGCACGCGCACAGGCTGTAAGAGTAACGGCAGACGATTTGATTGTTGATCTTACTGACGGAAGGAGCGTTATCGTTCCTTTGGCTTGGTTCCCGCGATTACTTCATGCTACTGCTGCACAACGAAGGAAATGGGAATTTATTGGAGAAGGCGAAGGGATACATTGGCCTCTGATTGATGAGGATTTGAGCGTAGCAGGCTTACTTCGTGGTACTCCCGCACCGCAAAAGACTCGTCGAGCGGGCTAACTACCGCTTGCAGCTGACGGCTCGCCTCTTTCTCGCTGAGCGCCCGCAGCTGAAGCGGAGCGTTAGCCACATTAAAATCTATGGATTATGCGCACTATATTGCGAGGGAAGGGGATAATTTGTATGACTCATAAAAAAATCGCGATGGAGCATGATAAGAAGCTT
>JAGVHQ010000004.1 GCA_020056565.1 Candidatus Berkelbacteria bacterium | reverse complement strand
GGTGGGAACTAATGGATCGCTCACGTGGGATCAAATCCGGGAGATGCAAGGGGCGGGAATGCAAATTGAAAGCCATGGCCCAAGCCACCGCGATTTAACTACGCTTTCTAAAGAGGAACAATTAAATGAATTAGTGGAAAGCAAAAAAACAATCGAAGCGAAACTTGGAAAAACCGTCCAGCATTTTTGTTATCCGTCAGGGCGTTATTCCGAGGGAACACTTGCTCTTGTAAAAAGCGCGGGATACGAAACCGCGACGACAACCAAGTCGGGAATCGCTTCCTATACCCACAGCCCGTATGAGCTACCCCGCCTCAGAATAGAAAATACGACAGATTTCTCTGCGAACCTTCCATGAGCGAATCGCTATCCATTCTTTTTGAAGATCAGAACCTAATCGCGCTCAACAAGCCAGCTGGTTTAATTACGCATCCCGCGCACGATCCCGCGCAGACAAGTGTGAGTTCTCTTGTCCATGCGCGCTACCCGGACATTCTCCGCCACACATGGCCTCCCGAAGCAAAAGGGCGGGAAGGAATTGTCCACCGTCTGGACCAAGATACTTCCGGCGTTCTGCTCATTGCCCGCGATCCTCAGATATACTCAGCGTTAAAAACCGTTTTTCAGGAACGAAAAATATCTAAAACGTACGAAGCCCTTGTATATGGGGCTGCAAAAGAGGGCACAATCGAGCTTGCAATTGCGTTTGATCAAAAGGTGGGGGTAAAGCGACGCGTGAGCGGACTGGCGTTGCCCTGGGAAAAAAATGTTAAAACGGCCCGCACACGCTACATTGCCCTCGAAACCTTTCCGCTACTCAGTGCAAGTTATGTCAGCGTTGAAATACTAACGGGGCGCACACACCAAATTCGGGTCCATATGCATGCGATTGGGCTTCCTGTTCTTGGAGATATCCTTTACACGATTAAACCCGCCCGCGTACTTACGAAAAAACTGGGGATTATGCGCCAGATGTTACATGCTCGCTACCTCACACTCACGCACCCTATATCTGGCGCACCACTCACACTTGAGGCACCCCTGCCCCCTGATTTCTTGGCGACTCTTACCCAGCTACGCCTAGAAAACAAAGCAGGGAATAGAGTATAGTAAGGATACTTATGGCACGTTTGGTTACTATCTCTGGACCAACAGGAATTGGCAAAGATGCCTTAATTGAGGCACTCTTGAAGCGCCACCCTGATTGGGTAGTGGCGTCATCTGTGACAACGCGCCCCAAGCGGCGGGCGGAAAATACACGCAAGCGATACTACTTCGTGACTGATAAAGATTTTAATGACCTCGAGAGAAATAATGAACTACTGGAATGGGAACATGTTCACACCTGGCGCTACGGCACCCTGAAACACTCAGTCCAAGAGCCGCTTGCCGCGGGCAAAAACGTATTACTAAACGTTGACTATAAAGGCGCGCTCAAAATTAAAGCTCAATTTCACGAATTCAATCCGCTCACGATCTTTTTAACTTATGACCCGGCAACCACTTTACGGGAGGCAATTGACCAGCGTTTTACTAACGACCTAACACGCCGAAAGCTTTCGGACAAAGAGGTGGATGTCCGGGCTGAAACGGCAAAAGAAGAAACCGGTCATACAGACAAATTTGACGTAGTCATTAAAAATACTGACGGCCAATTTGATGGGACCGTTGAAATCGCCGAAAAGGCTATCGCGGAGCACGCGTAAATGTCCAATCTCATCCCCGTGATCCTCGCCGGGGGATCCGGAACACGGCTGTGGCCTTTGTCCCGCCGGGATTTTCCCAAGCAGCTCACTGCCCTTATAAGCGAAAAAAGCCTGCTACAGGAAACGTACGAGCGGCTTTCTAAGCAGTATAAGGCCGAGGATATCTATGTGTGCCTTGGCCCGACGCATCTTGCCAAAACACAAGCGCAGCTGCCCAAGATCCCTAAAAAAAACTTTATTGTTGAGCCAGCCGCACGTAACACCGCGCCGGCAATTGCGTTGATTGCAAAAACAATTCACGAGCGTTCTCCCCATGCGATTGTGGCCACACTTGCCTCCGATCACTTAGTAGAAAATACAGGTGAATTTCTTGCCGCACTGAAAGCAAGCGCACAAATTATCGCCCGTCACCCGAATTACTTTATGACGATCGGTTTAACCCCGACTGAACCCAACACTGGATTGGGATATATCGAAATGGGAGAAAAATACGATCAACAAGATTCATTCAGTGCTTTCAAAGTCGATCAATTCCATGAAAAGCCGAATCAAGAGACCGCAACGAAATATGTAAAATCAATGCGCTTTTTATGGAATGCCAATTATCTTGTTTGGCGCGCTGACCACATGCTTAGCCTCTACAAGCAACATCAACCTGAAATCTTTGATGCTGTTACGCTTGCTGAGGATAAGAAACAAGAAGAAACCTTTGTCAAAAAATACAGTGCATTGCCAGCAGAACCAGTTGACACGGCGATTAACGAAAAAGAGCAGAACATCCTTGTTATCCCAGCCCAACTAGGGTGGAATGACATTGGTTCCTGGTCTACCCTACATGACGTACTTGCAAAGCGCAGTGGGCATCACATTGTAAAGCGCGGGGAGCATATTGGCGTAGACGATAAGAACATCCTTGTCTATTCGAAACGCCATCTGGTTGCTACAGTAGGATTAGAAGATATAATTATTGTGAGCACACCAGACGTGACGCTGGTGCTCAATAAAAACCGCTCCCAGGATGTAAAGATGGTCCTCGACGAACTGAAGAAGCAAGGAAAAGAAATCTACCTATGAACATTGTGCGACGTAAAAACTAACTTAT
>JAGVHQ010000023.1 GCA_020056565.1 Candidatus Berkelbacteria bacterium | reverse complement strand
ATGTCTCCATCAGTTCAGAAGGCAATTTCTCCAATGCTTCTTTAGAGAGATAATCTTCACCCTCAGGAAGGATTGTCTCAACGAATCTTTCAATTTCTTTAATCGCAAACTCGTTTTCATATTGACTTGCGACAGACTCAAATTTTTTCCTAATTTTTTGCGTGGTCGGACGTTCCCCCAGTACAGTTTCAATGATTCCCGACGCATTACGGTAATCTTTTTGTATTTCCCCATATGCTACTCCGGCATAGTTTGGGGCGTAGTGTGTAGCATAGCGGATACTCCTGTTGGGTTTTCCTTCGACATGGCCATTCAATTCATCAAAAAGATCTCTCAACAGATCTTTATCTTTGTAAGGGCTTTTTTCGTGAATTACATCAAGTTGCCGAACGAATGGTAGATTCTCGGCAAACTTTTTTGCGTTAAAGACTTCTGACGGCCGGTGATTGCCGTAATGCGCCGTAGCCTCGCCTGCCGCAGGAGGGGAGTGCTCGTGCGTCGGGAATCCTTTTTCCGTCAGTGCCATGTGATGACAGTAGGCAAGAATTGCCCTGCGGAATGGATCTAGTTTTGTGCCAAGGCCTTTGTCTCCAGTTGCCACCCGAGCGTTTTTGAGGAAGGAAAAAAATCCATCGGGGTCGGTGGTCATCTCACGTAGGTCACCCGTTGGAAGCGCCCAGTAGTGCGGATCATTTGGATCACCCTCTCCTAATTTGTCTTCCCAGCCCATCAGCTTCCCGTCCAGATACTTCATCCACTCCCACATTTCATCCGCAACACTCATCACATTTCGAGCAGAGAACTTAGATAATTCATCAAACGCATTCTGAACTTGTTCTTCATCCGAGATGTATGTAGCGTACGATCCATCTTTAGTGAGCGTGTATTCGCCAGGTTTTGTACCAAGCATTTTTGATTTGAATGAAACTCGGTGCAAACGCATCAGCAGATCAAAACTTTCAGTGGTAATTTCTTGGGCGTCGGTTTTACGGTAGCGCTCGTCAAAGTGGTAGAGGTACAAATGCATCCGCCAGCTCATATAATCGCTGGTAGATGCATCAGCAAGGAGCAGCCAGCGGGCGGAATCGCGGTCGCCCAAGGCGATTGCTTGTCTCAGTTCCTTATCCCGCAATGTGACGTGAACATCTCGTTTCAAAATGCGCCCTGCCTCTTTATCATCCAGCTCGGCTTTGGCACGTTCGTACCAGTCTGTCATATAGAAACCATTCCAGTTGAATTGCAGCTTTAGGTTGACGGGGCTTAAGACAAATTCCGCGAATTTGTTCAGGCCGCGGACAAATCGGTGTCCTGCAAGGACCGCCTCCTGCTCCTCTTTTTGGAGTTTTTCACTCAGAATCATCCTTTGTTGCCAAAGTTGACCATTGAATTTATTTAGGACAGCATTGGCGTTTGTGGCAAATTCTCGCCGATCAACTTTTTCAAGCGAGGAGAAAATTTGATTGGCGATTGCCGCTGCCTCGGAAGAAAATTTCTCCGCACGTTCTCGATCTACTGCGACAAGAGCTAGGTAGTCAATCACCGCCTCGTCTTTTTCTTGTCCGGTTACAATATCTCCATGCAGCGCGCTCTTTTTGCCTGATAACTCCTCTTGGAGCTTGGCCCATTTTTCATCGTCTTTCGGCATAAGTTGCAGGAGTGTTTTGATGAATGTGTGCCCGAATTGGGTCAGATCAAGGTAGCGCGCCCCTTCCGCTGTTGCGCGCATAAAGGTGAGCGTGTCGCACTTCAATACAAAACGGTCGTCGCCAGTTTTTTTGTCATAGGTTTCGCGTGAAACCGTAATTCCCCCTGTGTGCGTGGGTGAATGTAGATCGGGGTTGGGTTGTCCTACCGGAGGAAAACCAGGTTCATTTTGCGGTTCAGACATAAACCGTAAAACGCACTGCTCTTCGAAAAAGCGGCGGAGTGGGCGAGGCATAATAAGCGAGAGATACAGTCGAACCTGCTCTAAGCTCGCAGGCGGCTCATACGTGACAGCTGCCCGGTCTATATCCCAAGGCTGCTCAGATGGCCACCGATTTTTTCCGGAGTCTTTAGGGTCAGGAGGGTAGTCGCGTTCAAAGTTTTCTTCTGGCGGCGCCAGAAGCAGCCCGGCTTCGCGGTCTTGTTCCCAGCGTTCCTGTTTCTCTTTGATGGAATCTAACAAATGAAGTTCGACTTCCTCGGCAGAGGATAGTATCCGAGTGCCGAAGTTTTCAACACGTTTGTCAAGCAGCCATTTTCGATACGATAGATTGGCACCTGTGCGGAGCATATCGAGTTCATAGGTATCAAACTCAGGCCCATTTTCAAGCCGTTCTCGCTCCCTTTGGTAGGGGGTCGTAGTGCGTTCAAACAGGACTTCAGTTTCTGGCATGTGTTTCTCCGTCAACGAATAATAGCACTGAACTGGTGAATGTCAAGCATTTTGACTTGTTTTCTTGGCGATAACGTCGTCAATAATCGCTTCGGCAAGAGAGAGCATCCGGATTGCGGTCTCCACTGCTTCCAGGCCACCGCTCGTCAATGAAGGAATCACGGGTAATACCAGAAGCTTCTTTCGCAGTTCTTCCGGTAGTTCGTTTACCTGCGATCCGGGATATTTTACGAGTTCCTCGCGCAGGTGCGCGAACCGAAGGCGTAGTGCTTCCACATCAGCGCGCGCCATTTTCCTCCTTGTGGGGCGGTGCGTCATAAATCGCTTCAATCTGGCGGCGCATTGCGTCATAGGTTTCAAACCCCCCTGCCTGCGCAATGATCGTGTTAATTGCCTCGATGTCGCGCACGAATACATAGATTGTGTATATGTGAGCCCGTATCTTGACGTCGAGGCGGTATGGGTCAAACGCTTGTTGAAATTCAGGGCTTGAGAAAACCCTTTGCAGATGGGCAACAGTGTCGAAGACGTGTCTTTTTTGCAATATTTTTTGGATCGGCACGGGCAATTCGGCAACAAGTTTTTCAATTCCTGCCGTAAGTTTGTGAATTTCGTTTTCGTATGGGCGCATCGCGATACTCTCCCTTATATTATGGGTTTGGTGGAGGTGGCGGAGGTGGAGGACCTGTTGTTCCCCCTCCCATTCTCGCGGCAGCTTCATTCCAAGTTGTGCGGCGGGATTTACCTTCGCGTTGGTCATCCAATGCCTCTAGGGAAAGTTGCTCTTCAACGCCCTTGATATCAACTTTGGTTTTGAGATTTCTCGTATGAATAAGGTCATCACCTGCGGCTTGCTCGATTCCTCCGGTTGGGAAATGTTCCGTGAGCACTTCTCGCATCGCTTGCTGAGTGGCATTGAATCCTGTTGTCACCGTACCCCGATCCGCAGGAGTCCCTAATCGCCCGGTTTGGTCATCAGCCGCGTGAATCACGATATTCTTAACTACCTGTTGTCGTTGTTTACCGGTTGTGCGATTCAGTTGCTTGCGGGCGCTTTCTACCAGGACGTCGGTTACTTCGTTATCGCTTCGACGAATGACTTGTCCTTTGTCGTTCATACCAAAACGTTGCTCATGGAACCCCCCGCTTTTTTCTGCTTCAAAGGCAAGCATTTCTTGAAATGCTAGATTCTCTACTGATACCGTTTTACGATCCTTCTCTTTTTCCAGGTCATTCCCCACGTTTTTGTCGAATTTATTTAAATATTCATGCCACAATTTATCTGACTCGGGAAGATTGCGGCTACGGGCAGCCAGCAATGCGCGCTGCGCATCATGCTGATTGTTGTTACTGATCGCACTTTCCGCGGTGCGCGTAATCGCATCATCGCTCGTTAAGTTATCGTTTCCCATCGTGCGGCTTTCGGTCAGTAGCTGCGTCCTTTGAGTTTCGTTAAATCGGCTATTGGCAGCTTCGCTTATTTGTTTCCATGCGTCTCCTCGTTTCCGTACTCCGCCCGCCCCAATGCCAATCACCTTGCCCAAATGGGTTGTCAGTTCCCGTATGTCTTCTCCCCGTCCCATTTCTTCTCCGATGCGTTGATTCCATCTGCGGTCTGCATTGCCCTGCCACCCTTTATAGAGCCCGACCCCACTGACGCCTTTATACGATCCTACACCGATTGCCTTGAGTGGGGCGAATCTGCCTAATTTCTGGTTCATTTGTCGAAGGCCCGGAATAAATGTGTTTCCTGAGGTTGCACCGGCAAACATCGTATCGGCTTTTTTGCCTGCACCCTTTCCAACCAGCCCCCCGCCTTTCTTCAACATACTACCGATGCCTCCAAAGACGCTTCCAAGCCCTGGCACGCCCTTGCCGATCGAGATCGGGACAAAGACCGCTAAGAACAGCATGCCGATCGCACCGAAAAATCCCGCGGCTGAGCCGACGAAAGAACCAGGTTCAACTCCTGTTGTTCCGAGAAATTCAGTAGCCCGGCCAAACCCCTTCATACCAAATTCGATCGCATAAAAAATGAAAATTATCGCGATTGTCGAAAGATACGTCACTTTTAAGAAGATAGTAAGCCACTGCTTGAAGAGTTTTTCCGTTGCTGGAAGCGCCATCATAATGATCGCAATCGGGGCAAACGCAACAAGAAAATAAAGGGCAAGGTGTCGAAACCACATCATGAGCGCTAAAACGAGGATCAAAATGACCGGAAGAAAGGAGAATACAATTGAAAGAACCCAACCGGCGAACGGAACAAAGACGAGTAATTTTCCGAAAGCATTGAATGCCGCAGGCCAGCCCACGGCTAGGGTAAGTTGACTGCTCCAAGTGTCTATATCCCCGTTTACAAAATTAACGACCAAAACCTCTGAACTCTCGACGATCAACTGGGTAACCAAGATCGAGAAATGAGCCAGAATAGTCGCAAGAATCAGGGTCGGTAAGATTTTTTTGATCGCATACGTATCAATCGAGATACGCGCGATGTTAACGATTGCCACAAAAATGAGTGCTAAAATTAAGATTGTATCAACGAGAACAATATTGATCTTCCAGATTCCTTGTACTACCGGAAGTGTTTTTATCTCTTGAGAGGCAGGTGTTCCACCTTTCACACCCGAAAGTCCAATTGCTGGGAACAGAAAGTTTTTAGCACTCCAGTTGATAAACCAATCAACCACCCCAGTTACTGTCCTCATCATGAAACAAACCATGTGGAAAGGTAGACTGAGCGTTCCCAACGAAACGGCTGTTAAGAGGGGGTTGACCTCAAAGCCGGTTTCTACATCCACCTTTCTTCTAGTAGAGCTCCCGTCTATCTTTTTATTGCTTGGATCAAGGTATTCAATCGTACATCCATCCTTACTTTCACGCGGTGTGTAATCACTCACACCGATATAGGAGAGCTTTGGGTTCGCGGGATCATTGAGATCCGCAACGATAACGGGTGTCGGAGACCCACTTAAGCCGCCACCAGCACCACCAATCTTATAATTAGGAATAACTTGCAGATACAAAATTAAACCCGTAGGGTTGCCGCTAACAGCTGGACTGAATGAATACGTCGTTTGGTTGAAATCTTGAATTTTTGTTGTCAAGTTCCAACTGGTAGGAGCAACCCTTGGATCGTTTCCGACTGCCCAATTTACCACGTACTGCTCAAATACCGCATCACTTCTCGGGTTAGCCCCTCCCGAAGGTTTATCCCATGTTAATTGAGCTTTTGTTTCTTGATTTGTATAGGTTGTAATGGTGACAGTTATTTTCGGAATTTTTTCCGGCTGGGTCCCTTCAGCGTATTTCTCCCACTCTTCAGTCTGTTTAATGTCTAAAGTGTATGTTTTGCTTCCAACAACCGTTTGCGCATACGTTTTTTCTGGGAAGGCTATATTTAGCAATGAGCCAACAGAAAAAAGAGATCCCAAAAGCAGCAAGGTTCCTTTTTGAATAGTCCGTTGTAGCTTCGTACCCCTCCTTACACTTAACAGGTACGCCAAAATGGGATTTTGACGTTTATAGTTCGAGTCTATCGTAGCAGATTTGGCTTGTTTACTACTTCCATGTGGGGATTGCGCGTAAGAGCTCGAGGCGGTCAGAGCACGTTTTGCGGTCATCGGATTTCGCTAACTTTTCGGATAGTGAAACGCAACGCTCCAAGAGTGGTTCCCAGACTGGATTGTACTCAAGCCCTTTCTTGATAACCACCAACGCGCCCGTGGGGTTACCAAGCGCCTCCAACGAAGCCGCAGCACCTGCGAACGCATCCGGTGGAATTGGCTCCGTTGTCGCTGCTCGCGCAAAAATTGGCAGTGCCAGCTCCGGGTAGCCGCTGTTCAGCAGAGTGGCACCGCTGCGCATCAGTGTCGGTAGTTCTGTTGAATCTTTAGCCTGTGTAAACAGTTGTTCAAATACAATCTGCTCTTTACGCGCGTTTTGTTCATTCGTGCGCACTCGCATCTGCGCGCCGGCGAGTGCCGCTTCAAACCAGCCGAGGGTAAAAATAATCAGCACCAGCCAAACGGCTTGCGCACGAGTTTTCATCGCAGGAGATGGTTATGAACTTCTTGCTTTGTTGGCCACGTCTCAATAATCAGGAATTCGTCCGGCTTCGCATTGAAAAGCGCTCGGAGGCGGTCATAGACGGCTTCGGTTACAAACGGCATAAATGGATGCAGAAGTATAAGCAGTTCTTTCCAGCTCATCAAAAGAAATATGCTCACGGCTTCCTGTGTTGCCTGGGAATGCCCATTATCTTTAAGATACGGTTTTGAATCCTCGAGCACCTTGTCCGCAAATGTGTGCCAGATAAACTCATAGAGCTGTTCGGCCGCAGAAGAGAACCGGTATTCCTCTAAATTACGCGTCACTTTCGCCAGCAGCTCGTTATATTCTTTTATATACGGGGCGAATTCTTTCGGCAGGTGATGGCTGGAGTGCGGGGCATGCGCAAGGTCATGCGCTGTTATGGATTGGTGCAAAAAGCGCGAGATATTCCAGATCTTATTGGCAAAATTGCGATAACCGACGAGTTTCGTCTCGCTGTAGCGCATATCTGCTCCCGGTGCGGTCCCCGCCACTAAACTGAGGCGTAAGGCGTCCGTGCCGAAACGCTCAATCACCTCTAAAGGATCAACCACGTTTCCAAGCGATTTGCTCATTTTGCGGCCCTCGCGGTCACGCACTAAACCATGCAAGTACACAGTGTTAAACGGAAATTGGCCGGTGAGAACCTTTCCCATCACCAACATCCGCAAGACCCAGAAGAAGAGGATGTCATACCCGGTCTCCAGCACGCTCATCGGGTAGAATTTTTCGTAATCCGAAGAGTGGTTAGGCCAGCCCACGATCGCAAACGGCCATAGTGAAGACGAAAACCATGTATCCAATACGTCGCCGCTTTTATCCCCGGGAATGGGGTGCCCCCACCAGAGCTGGCGCGAGATGCACCACGGCCGGATGTTTTTGAGCCAATGCAGGGCGACTTTTTTGAAACGCGCGGGAATAAAGCGGATTTCGTCTTTTTCAATCGCGCGGATAATGTCGGTATCTTTGACCAGCGCGGGTAGGTCCACAAACCATTGTTTGGACACCAGCGGCTCGATGGGCGTGCCGCAGCGGTAACAGACCGAAAGGTTATGCTCATAGGATTCGTCAATTTTTTCCACCAGCCCCAGTTTCGCGAGTTTTTCCACGATCGCTTCGCGTGCGGCATGCGCTTTTTGCCCTGCGAATTCACCGGCGTGCTTGGTCAAAAGACCCCGTTCATCAATAATCTGAACCACCGGTAAGTCGTATTTTTGTGCGAGTTCAAAGTCTACAAAACTGTGCGCAGGGGTCAGTGTCATCGCCCCGGTGCCGGTTTCCATAGAAGAGGCCGTGTCAGCAATCACGCGCGCGTTCACCGTGCCGTTTAGCCACGGGACTTTGAACGTTTTGCCGATCAGCTTTTTGTAGCGTGGATCTTTGGGATGGACGACGATTGTTTTGTCCAGGAATTTTGTTTCCGGGCGAGCGGTGGCGATCACGACCGGACCGTACTTGAGGTAGTAAAACTTCGACGTTGTTTTTTTGTACTCCACTTCGTCATCGGAAAGCGCGGTACGGTCTTTCGGACACCAATTGACCATATACTCCCCGCGAAAGATGCGCTTTTTACGTTTGAGGTGTAAAAACGCAGCTTGCACAGCTTTTTGATAAGGTTCATCCAGCGTAAAGCGCTCGCGTGACCAGTCGCACGAGGCGCCCAAACGCCGGTGTTGGTTAGAAATGGTTGAGCCGTGCTCTTCTTTCCATTTCCAAACCTCTTTCAGAAACGCCTCTTTGCCCATCTCATGCCGGCGCTTGCCCTGTTTCAGAAGCATCCGCTCCACAACCGCTTGAGTCGCGATTCCGGCGTGGTCCGTGCCTGGCACCCAGACAGTTTCATCGCCTCGTAGACGATGGAAGCGCGTCAGGATGTCTTCAATCGCGGCGGTTAAGGCATGCCCGATGTGTAAGCGGCCGGTAACATTCGGGGGCGGCATCGGAATGGAGAACTTTTTACCAGAGGTATTGCGCCCGTTTTCTGGTTTAAAAAAACCACGCTCTTCCCACTGATGGGCGATTTTTGGTTCGTATTCGCTCGGGTTATAGGATTTTGGAAATGATTGTTCGTCCATAGTTTTATGCGAGCTGAAGGCTCGCCTCAGCTTTTAGATCGTAGCGTTCCTTCAGGGGCTGCTTCAAGCTGTGCCAGAGTGCGGCGACACCAATCATTGCCGCATTGTCACCTGTGAGGGCAGGATCGGGGAAGTGCACGGGGAGTGGCGAAAGCGCGTCGCTGAGCTTTTCGCGCAACTGCTTGTTGATTGAAACCCCCCCGCCGACCACCACTGTGGCGGGTTGATGCTGGGAAGCGGCGGCGCGTGTTTGCTCGACCAGTTGCTTCAAAGCGGCTTCTTGGAAACCTGCGGCAAGGTTCGCGCGTTCCCCGGGAGTGGGATGTGGATGTTTCTCCATTTCACGCCGCAGCGCGGTTTTTAATCCGGAATACGAGAAGGCATATGCTTCCAGCCGGGTAACGGGGAAAGGAGTGGGTTGCTCAGCGTTGTGCGCCAAATGTTCGATTTGTGAGCCGCCCGGATAGGGTAACCCTAAAAGCGCTGCGGCTTTGTCAAACGCTTCACCAACCGCGTCATCACGCGTTGTGCCGAGGATTTTGAATTGATTTGGGTGGGCGGACCAGACAAGTTGGGTGTGTCCGCCGGAAACAAGCAGGGCAAGCACCGGAAAACGCAGCGGCTTGGGAACGAAGGTGGAATAAAAATGGCCTGCCATATGGTTGATTCCCACGAGTGGTAATTGGGAGCTCAGCGCTAGCGCGTTGGCCGTCTCAACGCCTACCAAAAGCGACCCGATCAACCCTGGGCCGACTGTTACGGCCAAAGCATTGAGCGTGCGCAGAGCGGCTGGATCGTCTGATCCAAGCCCCTCATGTAGTGCTAATCGGATTGTGGGCAAAATCGCTTTCACGTGTTCACGCGCCGCAACTTCTGGGAAAACGCCCCCAAAGCGCTCGTGCAAAGCGGCCTGCGAGGCAACAACGTTGGAATGAATGACGGTGTCTGAGATCGCACCTTGGTTCTGGAAACCAGAGACAATCGCGGCGGCGGTTTCGTCACAGCTTGTTTCGATTGCCAATACCTTTAATCGCTTTTGCATGGTTGGTTGTCAGTATACTGCGTATATCTTGAGGTTAACAGGGCGGGAACAACGCGTTTCGAAAACGCTAGATTTATTGCGTAAAATGTTCATATTTTACGCAAAAAGGAGGCACAAACTTTGCAGGTCCCGCAACGAATTTGAATTCGTTGCGGAAAGGAGCATCAAACTTTTGTTGTGAAATCCCGTCTTGGCGGGATGAACCAAAAAGTTTAGGTGCGACGCGCCGACGCGGTAAACTAAAGGTAATGCCAACAAGTTTATTACAAACCGAAGAGTGGGGGCGTTTCAAGGAGCAATTTGGGTGGCGGCCCTCGCGTGTCGGAGGAGTGCTCGTGCTCGAGCGTAGCTTGCCCTTTGGTCAACGATTCTTATATGTCCCTGAACCGAGCGAAGCAGAACTCACCGCCGATAGCTTAGATGCTCTGGTGCACCATGCATGGGAACGCCGCGCAATGGTTTTAAAGCTCGAACCGTTGGTGGTGCGCCCAACACGTTCGTTTGAGCAGCATCTTGCCCGACACGGATTTAACCCGAGTTTTGAGACACTGCAACCGAAATGGCGGCAATGGGTCGCGCTTGAGAGCTCAGCGGAGCAGATTCTTGCCGAAATGAAGCCAAAGGGGCGGTATAACATTCACATTGCCCAGCGCGCAGGGGTCCAAGTGCATGAGTTTGAGGACGTTGAGCAGTTTAGTGCGCTTGCGACAGCAACGGCCCGCCGCCAAGGTTTTTCACCCCGCAGTACAGATTATTTCAAGAAGCTCTGCGCGCTTGGGACTGTTACACTGCTCGGAGCGTGGCTTGAGAAAGATTTATTAGCCGCTTTCATTGTGAGTCTTAAGCCGCCTTATGCTCTCTATCTGTATGGGGCATCCTCGCAGCACAAACGCGAAGCAATGGCACCCTACCTTTTACATTGGAATGTGATCGAGGGTGCGAAAGCTGCGCGTTGTACTACATACGATCTGTTGGCAATCAGCCCGCCGGACAAGCCGAAGCATCGCTTTGCCAACCTCACCCGTTTTAAACAACAATTTGGCGGGCAACAGGTAGAGTTGGTCGGGGCCTGGGACTTGGTTTTACGCAAATCTAGCTACAAAGCGTTCCGTTTGCTTGAAAAGTTACGCCGCCCTCAAGTAGAATAAAGCGCTCATGCACCGCTTACTTATCACGACCAAAGATTGGATCCGCACTCGCTTGCCGGGGCTTGTTGACGGGTGGCACCGGGGGCAAGGAATGTGGGCGGCCTACCGCTGGGGTAACCCGGCATCGTCTTTAAAGATTATCTGCATAACCGGTACAAACGGGAAAACTACGACCGCGACAATGGTTGCCCATATCCTGCGCGAAGCAGGCAAGAAAGTAGGGGTATTAACTACCTACGAATTTCAAATTGACACAAAAAAGATTCCGAACGATACGAAAATGACCACAATGGTGCCCTCGACGCTCTATAAATTATTGCGGCAGATGGTAGAGGCCGGATGTGAGTATGCAGTCCTCGAGGTCACCTCGCACGCCTTACGCCAGCACCGCATTCGGGGGATTATCCCGCGGGTGGCGGTGTTTACGAATCTCACGCATGACCACCTTGATTTCCACGAGACATTCGGAGAGTATCGCAAGGCGAAATTGATGCTGTTCGAGCACAACCCCCGCACGTCCGTCGTGAACGCGGACGACCCTTCGAGCGAACACTTTTTGAAATTAAGCGCATTCCAACATTTCACGTACGGGTTCGCAAAACACGCCGATATCACCGCCCGCAAGGTTCTTTCCGAAGTGCATGCCACGCTTTTCACGGCCGTCACTCCTGTGGGGCAGATCGCGATTGATCTTAAAGTTCCCGGCCGCTTCAACGTTTCGAATGCTTTGGGGGCATTGGCGGTTGGAATCGCAGAAGGTATCCCACTCCCTGTGCAAAAACATGCTCTTGAAACGTTTGGTGGTGTCCCCGGGCGCATGGAGCAGATCAAAGCCGGACAGCCATTTGACGTAATCGTGGACTTTGCCCATAGTCCCGACGCTTTGCAAAAGATTTACGAAACCTTACGCCCCACCACCCGCGGGCGGCTCATTTCGGTTTTAGGGGCGATGGGGCGCCGCGACACGAGCAAACGGCCGATTATGGGTGCCTTGGCGGGTCGGTTTGCAGATTTGGTCATCGTCACTAACGAAGATCCCGTGGATGAGGATCCGCTCTCGATTATGCAGCAGGTTGCCCGCGGTGTGCCCCGTGGCGCTCCCAAACGGGCAAAAAAGGTAGAGGGTAAAGATTACTTTATTATTGCCAACCGCCGCGAAGCGATCGAGTTTGCGCTCACGAATGCGAAAAAAGGCGATACCGTGATCATAACCGGCAAGGGGGGCGAACACTGGATGCTGACGGCCGAGGGTAAAATCCCGTGGGATGATGTTGAGATCGCTCGATCTATCCTTGAAAAGCATTATGCCCGAGGATAAAACACTCCTTTTAGTCGACGGAAACGCCCTGATTCACCGAGCATTTCATGCATATCCTTTACTTACCCATGAAGGCAAACCGATCAACTGCGTGTACGGGTTTGCCCGAATGCTTATCCGCGCACTTGCCCAACTGAAGCCGCATTATGCGATTGTTACTTTTGATCTAGCAAAAAAAACATTCCGCCATGAGAAATTTGCGCTTTACAAAGCCCACCGCGTGGCTGCCCCGCAGGCGTTATACGACCAAATTCCGATGGTGCATGCGCTGGTTAAAGCATTCGGGTTTCCCGCCGTTGGAGTAGAGGGGTACGAGGCGGACGACGTGATTGCTACCTTCACGCGCAAGGCACGGGAGCATAAATTGAACGTGGCAATTATGACGGGGGACAAAGATACATTTCAACTTGTATCAGAGGGAGTAAGCGTGTTCACGCCCAGCAATGGAAACCAGCGTGGTTTGCAGGAAGTAACGCCCGAGCAGGTCTTGGAACGCCTCGGCGTTGAGCCCGCTAAGGTCGCCGCCTTGAAAGCGCTCGCAGGGGATCCCTCCGACAATATTCCGGGCGTACCCGGAATTGGCGCAAAAACCGCCGTAACATTACTGAAAGAGTTTGCAACGCTTGAGGAGTTGCTTGCAGGAGCGAAAAAGGGCGATCCGCGTATCCCTGAGCGCTTAGCCCGTATGCTGTCCTCGCACGAACAAGAGGCGCGCGATGCGTATCAGCTAGTTTTGCTCGTGGACGATATCCCAATTACACTTGACCTTACCCACAGTACTACTGCGTATGCCCTCTCTCGCCCTGCGCTACACCGGATGTGTGCCGAATTTAACTTTGAAAGTCTACTGAAAATCCTACCGCCACCCTCTCGCACGCAGCAAAAAGCGTTATTTTAAGCGTAATGACATATGAAAATGACATATAAAGAAATTGATCAGCACGTTGAGCCGATTTTGCGCTCTATGGAAAAGCGCGGCATTACGCTCAATGGGGGTTATTTAAGGGATCTGGCAGATGAGTTTGGGACCGCTCTTGCCGATCTTGAAGAGCAAATTCACGACTCCGTCGGGCATCAGTTCCTTATTTCCTCACCAAAACAGCTGCAGCAAGTGCTCTATCACGACCTCAAGCTAACAAGTCCCCAATTTAGTTTACGCCGCACGAAAACGGGTACGTCTACCGCAGCTTCGGAGCTGAATAAGCTCATCGATGTACATCCCGTTATCCCACTCATTCTCAAGTGGCGGGAGAAGGCAAAATTACTTTCTACATATTTATTGCCCCTGCCCGAGATGGTCGGCGAAGATGGGCGATTGCATACGCACTTTCGTCAAGATACGCACACCGGGCGGCTTTCGTCATCAGCTCCGAATTTGCAGAATATTCCTGCTAAAAGTGAAGACGGGGCTCGGATTCGCACGGCGTTTGTCGCAGGGCCCGGCAACGTATTGATTTCGGCCGACTACGCTCAACTGGAACTCAGAATTGCGGCGTGGCTGGGGAAAGATGCTTCAATGCTTCAGGCGTTTCAAGAAGGGCGCGATATCCACACCGAGACCGCCCAGCAGCTCAAGGTGGACCGGCGGGTGGCAAAAGCAATCAATTTCGGCCTGATCTTTGGCAAAGGCGCGTATACCTTGGCCGAGGAGCTTGGAACATCGCGCGAACAAGCGCAGGAGTTTATTGATCGCTACTTTGACGCGTTTCCCGGAATGCGCGCAGGGATGGACCACACCCTTTCCGAATTGCATGCTAAAGGGAGCGTGAAGACGCTGTTTGGCCGTAAACGCTACTTTCCAGAAATAAAAAGTGGTAACCGAATGCTTGTGGGGGCGGCAGAGCGCGCGGCCTTGAACCACCCGATTCAAGGCACAGAGGCCGAGATCATTAAACTGGCAATGATTACGCTTGAGAAATCCCTCCCGAATACCCTTATTCTGCAAGTACACGATGAACTCCTCTTTGAAATTGAAAAAGGGAAAGAAAAGACCCTTGCTCCGATTATTGCCGCGGGGATGGAGGAGATTAATGAAATCGAGCTACCTTTGAAGGTTGAGCTCAAATCTGGACCGAATTGGGGTGAGCTGGAGAAGTTGTGACGTATTTGATCTACGGGGAGGATTCGTTTGGGGTGCACGAGGCGTTACGTTCCATCCGCACGCGTTATAAAGGAAAATTCGGGACGATCAATATCGTGCATGTAGATGGGGCCCACACGAGCGCCGCTGAGCTTGTGGGTACAACTGGCGCGACCCCGCTTATAGCAAGCCATCGGTTGGTGATTATTACGAATTTGATGCTCGAAACCCCGCTTGCGCGGCATAAAGGGTATGTTCCAGTGGTTGAAGCGATTCCCCAAACAACCGTTGCGTTGTTTGTCGAATACGGTAAACCACCGCGCACAAGCCCGTTATTTGAGCATTTGAACCGCCCGAAATATACTGTTGTTGCGCACCTCTTCTCAACTGTGGAGCTCAGCGCGTGGATTGCGAAAATTGTACGCGAAGGAGAAGAGACAATCACGCAAGACGCTCTCGATCTGATTATCAAATTGTTTCCCACTGATCGCTGGCAGATCTACAATGAGATTCAGAAAGCACTCCTTTTTGCGCATGCCACAGGAGCCCAGATCGACCGACCACTACTCGAGACGCTTTTGAAGACCTCCCCGCTTGTCAACCGTTATGGGATGCAAGAGGCAGTTTTTGTGCGAAGTAGCCGCTCGATGCTCGGGGCGCTTTCGCACCTGGAGGAAGCAGAAATGATTCCTGTTCTCGCTGGATTGATCGGGGCAGTCCGCACGTTACTGCTGGTCAACGCTGGGAAAGAGAACGCGAGTGCGCAAGCGCTGAGCGAGATGGGGATCCATCCGTATGTTGGCCTGCGCGCTAGAGGCGCTCTCAAACACTATAAAGAAGGTGAAATTGAAGCCTTGTTCCATACACTCGCTGAAATTGACTTCTTGGTTAAGAGCGGCGAAGTTGAGCCGCGCGCTGCGTTAACTCAAGTAGCACTTTCTCTTTAAGAGCACTTGCTTTGATTCAAATCCTACACTCTTAACGCTCGACAGGTATAGAAGGGGGAACTATGCTAAGAGTGTGAGTTATCTGCGCCAACTTTTTTCAAGTGTAAGGGGGGCGCACCGGGGCGCCAGATGGGCATGGATGATCTTTGTGCTGGCCGTGCCGGTGCTTTTCATAGTACTCGTGCGCAATAACACAAGTTATGCGGATTTGGGTGTAAACGGCCAATTTGTGGCCCCTAACCATACACGTGTGGCGGTGGACGTCTCTTCGACTGGCCAGGTACTGGTTGATGGTGTACGGGCGCACCGGGCTTTACGGCTTATAAGTCAAGACGGAAATGTAGAATTGCGCCTGCCACTTGTTGCTGAGCCGGGATTTTTCATCGAGAGTGTGCAGGCGGTCGTGACATTCCCGAGAACGCTCAATATCAAGAACCCTCAGGATGTGGCGGCGACAATTGTGGACGAGCATGGTGTAGGGAATACGGCGATCCGCGTGAGTGCGCCTAATCAGTTGATTTATCAGGCATATGAACTCTCTCCTCAAGCAAACCTTACAATCGTTGCCCGTCTGCCAGAGGGCGTTGTTGCACTCCCGCTTTTGCAACGGATTCTATTTGCCTCTGCCTCAAGCTGGATTTTTGCTTCTGTAGGAATGTTGGTACTGACAATACTTGTCTTGTTGGCCGCGCTTGTACGGCAGTGGAAAAGTAATCGGGTCCTTAATTCTAACCGGACTTTGCTCGACCCCCCCCTTGCGCTTGCCCCCGCGATTTCAGGTGCGGTGATTGATGGAAGAGTAGGCGCGCGGGAAATCGCCGCGACACTTGTTGATTTGGCGAATCGTGGTTTTTTGTACATTACGCGGCGCGGAAACGATTTTGTATTTGCGCGAAGGAAGAATTTTGAGTTGGAAGGGCCAGTGCGGGCTTTAAGTGAACTTCCGCTCCCCGGAAGCGCGGATGTGATGCCTCTCCCCCCTGCGCATGAAGTGGTGAGTGTCAGTCGCCTCGCTATCGATACAACCCATCGTTTGGCCGGACCCGCAGTAGGGATGTCAACTGATTTGCGCCATTACGAAAAAGTGCTCTTAAGCAAGTTGTTTAACCCTCAGGAATTTCGCGCCTCGAAACAAACGATTAACGTCCGTGTCGGGCGGCACATCTTTTCTCGCCGAATCGCGCAAGTGTACTGGGAAATTTACCAAGAGGCGACAAACCTCGGTTATTTTGAGGAAAATCCGTCTCGCGTACATGTGCGGTTTCGCGTTGCCGGTCTTTTGCTCTTTTTTGCCGCGATGGCTGGTCTGCTGCTGGGAATCTTGATTCCTGATCCGAAGTACCCACTTTTGTTTTGGGTTGCTACACTTGTTGCCTCGACGTTGGTGATCGGCATTTCTGGGTTAATGAATATTCATACCCCGGCCGGAAAGGCGGCAACGGAAACTTGGTTTGCGTTCCGGAATTTCTTAACCGACGAAACCCCGATTGCATATTCCGCGGACGCCCCAGAGTTATTCGTGCGTTATTTGCCGTATGCGATTGCCTTTGGGGTTGAAGGTGAATGGGCACAGCGCTTTCTAAGCCATACATTCCATCCACCAGACTGGTTTAGCACCCCGCAAGATCTAGTCTCGCTTGAAAACTTTATCGCGGCGATGTTCCCGATTGTACACTCTGTATCGGAGATGTTTGCAGAGATCAAAGAACCGATCGTGCAGTAGCAAGGCATGAGGAGAGAACCCACGGTTCTCTCCTCATCGTGCCATCATGTAAAGCATGACTTTGCGGCGCAAAGCAAGCGGCACTTCTCCTCTCTCCTTCATACAGAGCTAACAGAGGAGGAGCTTATTGGATAGTTCCTATATCACTGGGAGGCCAGAGTAATACCGATGCTCGCCCAATGATGAATTGGCGTGGCAACACTCCCCAGATGCGAGAGTCATTGGAAAGCGCGCGGTTGTCTCCAAGTGCGACAAATTCGTCTGGCCCAAGTTGAAACTGCTGATGCTTAATCGAAGAAGTCTCGGTTCCGGCCGGAAGATATGCCTCGCTGAGCAGTACATCGTTTACGAAAACGTTTCCTTCGCGCATCGTAATCTGCTCTCCAGGTAATCCAATGATCCGTTTAATGTATTTCTTATGAAACGGATCGCCAGGGAATTTCATCACTACGACATCCCCACGCTGCGGGTCTCCCACGAAGTAGCCAATTTTTGAGACAAGAATACTTTGCGCGGTATGAAGATTTGGTTCCATCGAGCTGCCTTCAATCACAAAAAGCGTCCCCACGAATGTGTGCAAAATGATCCCGATTGCCGCTAAGATAAGGGCATTTCGGGCGAGTTCAAAACTGTAGCTTGCGAAGAGAATAAAACGTTCGTAACGGAGCGCGTTCACTACCATAGCCCTCCTTCGGTGGTACTACTTACTCGGTTTCTTGCGGGGCGTTGCCTTTTTGGGTACCGCTGCTTTTTTCTTTGCTGCTACCTTTTCCTTTGCGGGTGTGGGGGCCGCTCGTCGGGGTGTTGCGCCAACGCTTTTTGCGGCACGTGATTTGAGCCGAGCAGCCCGCGCCTCAGTCACGAGGCCCTTCTTTGCCGCTTTGTCTAGTGCTTTATAGACTGCGTTGATCGAATCTTTGGTCGGGCGCTTCAAGGTTTTACGCAAAGCGCTTAACGTTATAAGATTACGTGTCCGGCGTGCGCGTGCGCTGCGTAAGGCTTTCTTCTGTGAGGCAAGTCGAGGCATACGATTCCTTTCAGTGTCATCGTACTCGAGAGTGAGATGCTTGACAAGGCGCCCCCATATATATAGAGTAATTTCTTCACTATGGAATTAACCCCGAAACAACAAACAACCGAGTTGGTGCGCACTGCAGCACGGATTTTGATTGTGACGCATTCTAATCCCGACGGAGACGCTTTAGGGAGTACGTTGGCGCTCACAATGGTCTTAAAGAAATTGGGGAAAGATGTCCAAACCGTTATTGTGGATCCGATTCCGGAGGTTTTTACTTTCCTTCCGCAGATTAGCGCGCTTGAGAGCTCGATCACGCAAGGTAAAGACTTTATCATTTCGCTTGATACGAGCCATGCAAAAGTTGAGAAGCTCGGATATAAATCAGTTGCCGCCGAGCATAAGGTAAACATCATTGTCACGCCTTCGGAAGGGACATTTGGTCCTCAGAACGTGTCTTTTCAAGAGGGAAGCTTCAAATTCGACCTTATCTTTGTGCTTGACTCCCCGGATCTCGATCGTTTAGGGATGCTCTATGACGAAAATACCGATCTTTTTTATCAAACTCCGGTTGTAAACATTGACCACCATCCAGGTAACGAATATTTCGGCAAGGTCAATTGGGTAGATCTGACCGCGACTTCCACGGCCGAGATTCTTGTCTCGCTCATCGAATCGTTGGGTCGAGAGAAATCGTTGTTTGATGAGGATGTCGCCACCGCGCTTTTAACC
>JAGVHQ010000030.1 GCA_020056565.1 Candidatus Berkelbacteria bacterium | reverse complement strand
GAGCCGAATGTTGCGCGAAAAGTTGCTCGAGAGATCGATCTCTTCCGGCGCAAAATCCGCGTACCCGCTCTTGACCGTGACGTCCCCGAACGTAACCATCAGCGCTTGTTGCTCGAGTTTGGCGAAGAAAGCGTCCTTTTTTCTTGTATCAGACATGATGAGACCCTCCGTGCGTGTTTTTCATGAACCCGAATCCACCCTTCGGCGGACACTTGTTCGATGCCGATACCATAAACAAAAAACACCCGAATAGCAAGGTGTTTAGTAGATACTAATATTTTAGTTCGCTATTCCAGCTGTGGCGCGAATCTCTTACACATTCTGCACTCCTGCTACTGTCACCATTGCCCCGTGGCGCGCGGCCTGATGAACGTGATAGGAAGAATACCGCCCCGGGAACTCGGCTGTACATTCTAGCGAAAGGTGAATATTCCCCGGTATAATTCCCGCCTCCTGTAATTGCCGCAGTGTTTCTTGGCGCAAATCAAGACCGATTTTCCCTGATTCAAGCGCAACATGCGGCAACTTATTCTTCCGTTCGTCAGTTACGTCAATATCATAATGCTGCTCGCAGATAAACGGGCCGCCTTCAACAATAATACTTTCTGTTGTTGCACCTTTCTTTACGAATTGCTCCACCATTTTAAACGGGAGGCGGCTCACAAGACCTTTCCAGCCCACATGTGCTGCACCAAGAATATAGGGATGCTCTGAGTAGAAGAAGAGGGGCATGCAGTCCGCGTGCGCAACTGATAACCACAATGCTTTGTCCACTGTCATGAGGCCGTCGCAGCCGATATGGCGAATAGGGTTAGATGTTTCAATAATTAAAGCAGAATGAATCTGCTTCATTGATGCAACACTGTTGGGGTCTATCCCGTTTTTCTTGAAGAACCGGTCGCGGTTTGCCCGTGTCTGGGGGTTATCCTGAAACGCAGGGGACATGTTCCCGTCAGCCACGGTCGAAGTGAAAACGCGCAATGTCACGATTCGGTTGTTTGCCCTTCAAAGTGCTCAGTATCTTTGAGCGCATCGTCTTTGGTGGCGTGAACTACTTGATCTTTGTGATGGGGTGGGCAGTAGAGTGTGTAGAGCTTGAGTGGCTTGGTTTGTGAGGTATTAATGACATTGTGTTTTGTGCCTGCAGGCACGATCACGGCAAATCCATCCGTTACCTCGCTGCGGACACCATCAATGACAACCGCGCCCTCGCCCGATTCAAACCGGAAAAACTGGTCAACGTCATGGATTTCCTCGCCAATCTCTTCATTGGGCTTCAGGCTCATAAGCACGAGTTGAGAATTTTTTGCTGTATAGAGTACACGGCGAAAATTGTTGTTTACGCTTGTTTCGGACTCGATATTTTGGATATAACCTTTCATCAACCCTAGTATACTCCCCGTATTAAAAATCGGACAAAAAAAAGACCCCCCTAGTCTCTCCGCGGGCGAGAGATTTCGGGGGTTTCCGGTGAGGGATGTAGCGGGGTTAAACCCATATGGCCTTCGGTTTGACAGGATTTCCGATCAAAACCACGGTGTCCTTCTCGAACTTGAGACCTTCCCACATGCCCATAGGTGCGGCAGCGAAAGTTGGGGTCGCATCCAGCATCCAGCCACGTCCCCGACACCACTTACCCTCTACGAGCCATACACGGCCCCTGCCAGTTCCCCAAACGAAAGCGACGAACGCCTCGCGTTGCGGGAGGATGTTTGCCTCACGGCGCAGGAGTTCATACACGTTCCATAGGTACAGCTCGCCGTTTTCTTCCTTCATGGTTACTTGGCGGATCTGATCGGCCCGTGCTGATCGATCCAGCGTAAAGGCGCGGCACTCCATATCAGGAATGCCTCCCTGATCAGCCCCCTCGTGCTCCATCCCTTTGAGAAGCTCTTGGAACCCATCTCCGATGGAATAGATTTTGATCGCGGTGTTAAAGGCCCCGTCCTCAAGGAAGACGCCGCAGGTGGCGTCGAACTCCGTAGCGCCAGCAATGGTCTGCGACCCAAAGTACGTGAGGGAAGCAGGAAGTGAACGACTCGCGTCCACGATCCGTTGCGCGCAATGCGCAACAAGTTCACAAGTCAACGTGTTCTGGGGATTGCCGAGAGCCAGAATATCCCCTTCGCTACCACCCAGCTCTTGGATCTCCTTGCCAAGATCAATCCAAAACGACGACATGATGCCGGCCGCTTGGCTGACGAGATTGCGATCTTTTGCCATCTTTGTTTCCTTAGTTGCCCCTCACACTCCCTAAGGAGCGCCCCAGGCAACGTATTCAGATTCCGCAGTACTTAACCACGGTTCTCAACCCCCATCTGAGAACCATGGTCAAGCACATTTATTCAAGTACAATGGTGTTGTTTATACCATAAAACCCAAAAAAGTCAAGGGCAATCCCCTGACTTTCGAACTAACTTGGCGAATGATGGCTGGGGCGGTAGGATTCGGACCTACGATCGCGGCGCCAAAGGCCGCTGCCTTACCACTTGGCTACGCCCCAAAAACCATATTGATTTTACCTTAAATAGGGCGCAGAATCTAGGCGTGTAACAGCACCAGACTGGAGGTGAGTATGGCAAAAATAGGGGAAGTAACCCATTTCTACGACCATCTCTTGGTCGCGATCGTCAAACTAAAGGCCCCCATCGGGGTAGGTGATGAATTGCACTTTAAGGGCCACACTACCGATTTCAAGCAAAAAATAGATTCAATGCAGTTCGATCACAAAGAGATTGAATCTGGGAAAAAAGGCCAAGAAGTCGGCATTAAAGTGAAAGAAAAAGTCCGCGAAGGCGACGACGTCGAAAAGTAAGCACTGACACTTGATAATTAAGGCAGCTTCAGGTATACTTGGGGCGGAAACTTCACAATGGAGCCGCTCGCGCAAGCGGGAGGAAAGTCCGAGCACTAAGAGTAGCGCTGTTGCGAAATGCAACCCGGGGTGACCCGCGGGATAGTGCAACAGAAACATACCGCCTGGTCGGAGGATAGAGGATAGAAATCAATCCATCTTCTATCTTCCGACTCGGTAAGGGTGAAATCGTGAGGTAAGAGCTCACGCACCATAGTGGTGACATTATGGTGGTGAAAACCCAGCGTGGTGCAAGATCGGTGGATCCTCTCATCACATAGCCCTACTCGGGTGGTGTCCAAGGATCCGATCGCTTAGATAAATGGCTCCTGACCGCCTCATCGGCGGTAAAACAGAACTCGGCTTACTGTGGAGTTTCCACTCTAAAAACCAATCTGCCAGCTGGCTGATTGGTTTTTAGTTTATATGAACATTCGATATGGATATAATGAAACCCTAAGGAGCGATATGGGAATTATTCGATTTTGGTCGTGGCTCGCATTAACGTTTGGCATTATCGTTCTCGTCAAACCCGAAGTTGTCAGCTATATCATCGGAGTTTTCTTTATCCTGATCGGCTTAAACGGACTCGCACTCGGAGGCCGGGCCCGCAACTTCTTTCGCGCTCACATTGAACGCTGAGCCTACTCACTCACAACGCGCAAAAGTACTTAATTCTTCTTCGAGTTCTTCTCAAAAAAGAACAGATGCCCTAGAACAAGCAGGATCAGCGCCACACCTGACAACCCGCCTTTCACTAATTGAGAACGGGCTAGAATATCTGCGCTCGGTCCGTTGCCGCCGTATCCGCCCCACCCCATCATCCCAAACGGGTACATTGAAAGGGAAAAATACTGGAACATCATATACGAGACTCCGCCCAGCAGCAGCCCTCCGGCTAAAAATGGAGCTGTTTTGAACAGTAAGATACTCGCTATGAGCAATAGCACGAAAACGACGCTCCCGCGAATGAGGGCGTTTTGTTGGGCGATAACTGCTTGATCTGCGACGCTCGCGAGCGCCTCTTGGCTACATTTTTCGCGTGCTTTCATATTCGCGTCGTCCGGGGTGCTGAATGCCACGGCCTGCGCCGATGAACCGGCACTTGACGAATCGACATTTGTCGGCTGGCCATTTATATCGAGTGGAATTGGCGCGGGATAGGGGTACTTGTCGTAACATCCCTTAGACGGATCTTCATATATCGATGCGCGATCCGACCGGTTCCCAAAGAAATAATCGGTAAAGTTATTCAGTAACACAAGCAGAAATAGCGCGACCGCGAGGGCTGAAATTACTTTTAGAAATGTCACTCGTTCTCCTTGCTTGAGAGCGTCTCACTAAAAATACTTATGAGTCAATTCAACCCGAACTTAACTAAAGATGTAAGTGTACGGGAACTTTCTTATTTCTTAGACAGCAGGGGTTTCAAAAAAAGGCCAGTATATGAGAGTGGCTTACCGTGCGGAGGAATGGCAATCTGCTCCGGTGTGCCCTCCCCCACAACCTTTCCGCCTTTGTCCCCGCCGTCGGGGCCAAGGTCAATCACCCAGTCCGCGGATTTGATAACGTCCAAATTGTGCTCAATCACCAACACGGTATTTCCCTTGTCTACCAACTGCTGAAGGACGTGCAACAGGCGTTTAATATCCTCAAAATGTAGGCCCGTAGTCGGCTCGTCCAGAATGTAGAGTGTATTCCCTGATGATTGGCGCGCCAGCTCGGTTGCCAGTTTCACCCTCTGGGCTTCTCCGCCGGAAAGCGTTGTGGCGGGCTGACCAAGGTGTAGATACCCCAGCCCAACAGCCGAAAGCGTCTCGAGTTTTTGCATAATCAACGGCTGATCCTCAAAAAACTTGCAGGCTTCGTCCACGGTCATATCTAAAATATCGGCGATGTTCTTGCCGCGCCAGAAGATCTCAAGCGCTTCGTGATTGTAGCGGCGCCCATGACACACGTCGCACGTGATGTAGACATCTGGTAAAAAGTGCATCTCGATCTTCAGAACCCCGTCTCCACGGCAGTTTTCGCAGCGCCCGCCGCGCACGTTAAAACTGAAGCGCCCCGCGTCAAAACCGCGTGCTTGGGCTTCTTTTTGCTCGGCATAAATCATCCGAATCGGGGTGAATACCCCGGTATACGTTGCGGCGTTGGAACGCGGTGTGCGCCCGATCGGCGATTGGTCTACCTCGATTACCTTTTCTAAATTTTCAATCCCTTCAATTAGGTCGTGTTCGCCCGGTTCTGCCCGAGAACGATAAAAGTGTTTGGCTAAAGCGCGGACCAGAATCTCCGAGACGAGGGTTGATTTACCCGAGCCAGAAACCCCGGAAACAACCACAAACCGACCGAGTGGGATCGAGACCGTAATATTGCATAGGTTGAACTCCCGTGCGCCCTTAATCGTCAATACGCTGTCAGGATACGGGCGACGATGGCGGGGAATCTCGATTGATTTCCGCCCCGATAGATACGCGCCGGTCAGGGAATTTTTCGCCGCGCGGATATCAGAAGGCGTGCCGGTAGCAACAATTTCTCCCCCGAAATCCCCGGCCCGCGGGCCGAAATCAACAATGTAGTCCGCCGCCTCGATCGTTGCTTGGTCGTGTTCCACCACAATCACCGTGTTCCCTTGTTTGGTGAGGGTCGAAAGCGTCGTGATCAGGCGCTCTTGATCCCGCTGATGCAAGCCGATGGAGGGCTCGTCTAAGATGTAGAGTACGCCCACAAGCGAGGAGCCAAGCTGTGTGGCAAGCCGAATGCGCTGTGCTTCTCCGCCCGCCAGCGTGGAGGCGTTGCGATCAAGCGTTAAGTAGACAAGTCCCACCTCCAGTAGAAACTGGGTGCGAGCGCGCATTTCGGTCAGGATTCCGGTGGCGATTTTTTCGTCTTTTTCAGAAAGCTTAACCGAGCTAAAGAACTCTTTGAGCGCCGAAAGCGGCATTGTGACAACATCCACGATATTCTTGCCCGCGACACTCACCGCCAACACCTCTTTGCGCAAGCGCTGTCCGCCACACGATGGGCAGGTGCGTTCCACCATATATTTTTCGATTTCTTGGCGGATATAGTCCGAGTCGGTCTCGCGATGGCGACGCTCCAGGTTCGGGATTACCCCCTCGAACTCTCCGTCAGCGGGCGCAGTTTCCTTGCCGTAGAGTAAAACCTTGCGCTGCTGGGCGGTAAAGCGCGAAACCGGCACATCCAGCGGCACCTTGTACGCGTCGCGCAATCGGTTGAGCACTTTTTGATACCACGTAGATTGCGAGGTTGTGCGCGACCACGGGCGGATTGCTCCCTCTTCGAGTGTGAGGTTTCCGTTTGGGAGCACCAAGTCCGGTTCAACTTCAAGCCGCTTTCCCAGCCCTTGGCAGACCTGACACGCCCCGCGGGGGCTGTTGAATGAAAAAAAGTTCGGTTGCAACTCGGAGAGAACCGTGGCATCGTGCTCGCAATAAAATCCGCGGTAAAACGTGCGCGTTTCGCGGGTGGTTGAATCTTCAATGATTGCGACCGCCCCAAGATCAAGCGCCTTTTGGACTAAGCTCGTCACCTGCACTTGTTGATCCAAAAGAAATGGGGCGTCTTCTTTTTTATGGGAAAGGGCGGGGTTGTAAAGACCAGTCCCGACCAAGGCCTCCACAACCTGATCGGCCCCACCCAAAACCGCGTTCGTGGCCACCACAAGCTCGCCGTTCACGCGAAGCTTCGTAATTCGGCGGCGTTTCAAAAGCACGAGGGCGGCCCCGTATTGGCCGTGCACATCGGGTGTCACCGGCATAAATACATCAATCGTATGCGAAATGGTTGTGCCGTTCTTGCCGGCCTCCACTTTCTGCGTATTTAACCAGCCGAATACTTGGTCGAGAATCTCACCCGCCGAGGCCTTATGCAAAGCCCGTCCGCACTTAACACAGTGAGGAATACCAACTCTGGCGAATAAGAGGCGTAAGAGGTCATAGATTTCCGTGACGGTCCCGACAGTCGAGCGCGGGTTGCGGGTTGCTGATTTTTGGTCAATCGAGATCGCGGGGGATAAGTTTTCGATTTGATCGACATCCGGCTTTTCCATCACCCCTAAAAACTGCTTGGCGTATGAAGAGAGCGACTCGACATACTGGCGCTGTCCTTCGGCGTAAATCGTGTCAAAAGCAAGCGAGGACTTGCCCGAACCCGAAAGCCCGGTAAAGACCGTCAAGGTGTTGCGCGGAATCTTTACCGAAACATTTTTTAAATTATGTTGGCGTGCGCCAGTAACGATAATATGACTGCTGTTTTTCATAAAAAGGTCTTGGCTAAGTTTAGCAGAAAACACAACGCATTGTAAAGGGGGATGCGGGTGGCCACACTAGATGGAATGGTTATGAATCTATTTTTTTTGAGTACTTAACGTACGTTCCTGAAGGTAAATTTCGTTACACCGAGCCATAATGTCAGGGTCAGGAAGCTCGATTTCCTCTCGACTTAATTCCAACTCGTTTGAAAGTCGCAGCGGGCGAGGTTGATCGGTGTGTTTTATCAAAACAAAACATTCTTGCTTAACCTTTGGTATGCGTCTAATCTCCCAATAGTTAAGGGCTTTTGTTCTTTCAGCTGAAAAGTGTGCTCCCGTTACACCCAATTCTTTCTCCATCCGCTCGATTGAGCGAGCAACAAAGCGAACTCGCGAATCTGGAAATTTGAGCGTAGAAAATGGTTGGATAGGATTATTAATGGGCCATGGCCGCCCTTCGTCAAACTGTGTTTTCCAACTAATTGTCCCGATTCTTGGGGAGCTTTTTTTATCGTAGTCGTAATAGATTATTGGTTCGTTTCCTAAAAATAAACCCAAGCGCATCCCGTATTGTGAGCTCAAATCTTCGTAACGAGGATCACGCTCATCGGCACTCACCGTTAATCCAGCTTCCCTTTCTTTGGCTAAAGAGCGGATCACCTCGGCTACCGCCTGTTCAGGGTTGACGTTTTGTCCTTTAGCCAATTCCAGAATTGCCTGATACCCGCTTTCGATTGTCCTCTCTCCCGTATCTGCATGGAGTACAATTTGATTTGATTGTTTGTCTAAACCAAGCCAAGGATTACCTTTAAATGGCAAAGTAAGAGCATCAGGAGGCGCTGCACGCTCCTCACTCTCGGGAGAAAATCCTTTCTGTACGAATTCACTCATTGCCCCCATACAGTATCGGTTTGGGGATAACGATGTAAACAGATTCCATATATTTTGCAATTTTCATTAATCTGCTTATACTCAGCAAAGAGGGGCTGGAGAGGAGGACTCAATGCAGAAACCTATCCCAGGACCAGGTACGGTCGTGGGCGCTAATGTACGGCTCAATGGCGTCATTAAAGACGTGAATGACATTGCTGTGCATGGCCATGTCGAGGGGGAGGTGATTTCCGACAAAAACGTTTTGATCGGAGAGACCGCCGTTGTCAAAGGCCCAATTTCAGGACAAATCGTGACTGTGTCCGGAACCATTAGAGGATCGGTAGAAGCGCACATCAAGCTCGAGTTGCTGCCAACAGCGCGCTTGTACGGCGGCATCACCACCAAGGAGCTTATTATCCGCTCCGGGGCGCTCTTCAATGGTAAGTCCGCAATGACTGCTGACGAAAAAGGTGAGGAAGAAAAGGATTCAAAATCCAAGGAAACTGACGAAGACCAGGAGAAAACCGAAGAAAAGCCGAAAGAGCTCGAGTACGAGCGTGAAGCGTAGCCAGAGGGTTCGTGTACTATTACGTGGTCGAGTCAGTATCAGGCGGAGTTAACAGTAGGGAAATCCAACGCGTTAAACTCCTCCTTGGAGAACTCGGAATCTTGGGCGAGTTCGCGCTTGCCTCCCCGGCTCGTTCTGTCGAGGAACTTGCCGCTATGGGATTGGAGAAGGGCTTTACCACGATTGTGGCGATTGGCGGGGGGCGAACCGTAAATAAGGTTGCCTCCGCCATCCAGGGGCATGCAGTTGCGTTCGGAATTATCCCGCTTGCGAAAGATTCCACCCTGCATACTCTGACCGGAACAAACGACATTAAAAGCGCGTGCGAAGCGCTCAAATTCAGGCGGCTGCAGGCGCAGAACCTCCTCTTAATTGAGCCGAACAAATACCTTTTAACCGGCGCCTCGGTGCATTTCACGAAGGCGTACTCAATTGAACTCGATATGGGGGAATTCAATGTCGGTGGCCCCACAACCGATATTTATTTTACGAATGGGGTGCAAACGCGAATTCTCAACCGCTTTGCCGGCCCAAATGTGATTGCGCGCACCTATAACTGGCTTACGGGACGCTCTGTTCCGACCTTTGCGGAGAGCATCTTTCATACCCCTCGCGTACGATTAGTGACCCCCGCAAACGCGCCGGTAATCGCCGAAAACGAAATCATTGCCAAAACCCCGATTGTCGTGCGCGTTAAACACAATGCTTTACAGTTGATTGTGGCAAAGCACAAACAATCTTTGCCATAGATACTCGTTATACACCTGGTAGGTGTATAACGAGTATAACGAGTACACCCAACACTTGTCTTTCTGCATAAAAGTCTGTATCTTAATTGCAGACACATGAAAGGTACCCTTCACCGTTGAAAGATCTGAAGATCAATCTTGAGATCCGTGCTCCACTGGTCTTCTTAATTGATGAAGAAGGGAAGCCACTGGGCAAGTACGCCCTTTCGGAGGCCGTGCGAATTGCCCGGGAACGGGGGTACGATTTGGCCGAGGTTGGCCCGGGTGCCAACCCACCCGTGTGTCGGTTGCTTGATTACGGCAAGTATAAATATCAAGCGGAAAAACAGCTGCGCAAGCAGCGTTCGGCTGCCAAATCCGGCGGCATCAAAGAAATTCGGCTTTCGTACAAAATTGAGGCGCATGACCGGCAAGTGCGCATCAAGGCCACGCGCCGGTTTATTCAGGCCGGTGATAAAGTCAAGGTTACCCTGATTCTGTACGGCCGCCAACGGATGTTTGCCGACATCGCCCGCCAAAACATGGAAGAATACCGGAAATTGGTCGGGGAAGTCGAATACGAAGGCCCGATTGCCCAGTTTGATAACCGCCTCATTGGAATTCTTATCCCCCGCAAAGGGCCGAAAAGCGAGAATTCAGAACAAAGAACTGAGAACAGGGAACAAACAGCCACTCACGACCCATCTGATAAACAACCAATAACTGAAAACAAACCTCTCGTTAAACTCGAGGTAAACCATCTCGACCCCTCGACAGAGCTCGGGGTAAACAAGCTCAAGGTAAATAATGCCCAAAATCAAAACCAGCAAAACGGCAGCGAAACGGATCAAAAAGATCACGGCAAACGGGGTCATGATGCGCCGCAGGACGTCAAACCAACACCTGGCGCGCCGCAAGTCTAAACGCTCCCGTGCACAGAATTCGCAAGATCAGCATATCCACCCCACGGACGCGAAACGGATTCGATCGCTTGTACCGTATTTATAAGTGACTGGTGACTTGTGATTGGTGACTGGCGGATCAGCTAGTCACTAGCCACTAGCCACTAATCACGAACCGGAGGTTCACATGGCACGCGTAAAACGGGGCGTTACCGCCCGCAAAAAACACAAAAAAATCCTCAGCTATACCAAAGGATTCAAACACGGCCGAAAAAATATCTTTCGGCTGGCAAAACAGGCCTGGATTCGCGCTGGCCAATACGCGTATCGCGACCGGCGCAATAAAAAGCGCTCGCTGCGGGGACAGTGGATTATTGTGATTAACGCGGCGGCCCGTGAAAACGGCCTCACCTATGCCCAGTTTATGAACGGTTTGCGTCGGATGGAAGTAGACCTCAACCGAAAAGTACTTTCCACATTTGCTAGGGAAGATATGGAGAAGTTCAAAGAGCTGGTTGAAAAAGCCAAAGAAGGCCTCAAGAAAGCTGCTGTACAGGGAGCTAAAGTAGTTGAAAAAACACTTGAAACAGCGGACTCGTCTCGCGCCGAAGCGGGAAAAATTAACGAAAAACCTGCCAAAGAAGAGACGAAAGCGGTGACAAAGGAAAAATCGGCGGAACCCGCCTCTTCAGCGGGCAAAAAGACTGCTGCAAAAAAAGTTGCTCCTAAAAAGGCAACCCCGAAAGCGAAGAAAGCAACTCCAAAGAAAAAGTAAAAGGTAGGGCATCAGAACTAAATCACGTAGAAAAGGAGAGCAGTTTTTGGCTGCTCTCGGTAGTGGACGAATCGCGGGTCTCGACCTATTCGTCGAGACCTTGGCTGTTGGTCGGGCGGTCAGCTCCGTCTCGCGCGTTCTTTGCTTTTTGGATGCTCTCCCGAGTCGGACAAGCAGAGCCGAGTAAGACGGAGATCAGTGCACCGATCATCAATACATTCAGGAGTCTCTTCATTCACCGTTTCCCCCAAGGGTACTTCAGCCCTTGCTGAGCCAGTGGATTATCTCATTTATTCTATTGAGCCTCAAGAGTGCAGGGGCTACTTTAATAGAAAGAAGGGCCGTTCGGCCCTTCTTTCTATTAAGACTTGTCTCTTGTTACTTGTTGCCTGTCACTCGCTCCCAGCGTTCGTCTACTTTTTTCCAGTCGATGTTCTCAAGAAAGGCCTTAATGTAACTCGGGCGGTCGGCGCCAAAATCAATCATGTAGGCGTGCTCGTACACGTCCAGTGTCACCAGCGGCACGCTACCCCAGACTCCGCCTTGGTTTTGGGCATCCGCGCAGTAGATGTGCAGCTTTTTGTCCGACGGGTCATAGGCCAAAATTGCCCACCCGCGCGCGACCATCCCGCAGGCCGAAAACTGGGTTACAAATGCTTCCCAGCTCCCCCACTCTTTTTCGATCGCCTCTTTAACTTTTGTACCCTCTGGGTTACCGTCACCACCCAAAATCCCGTAGAAAATCTCATGCAGGATCATGCCGTTGGCGGCAAACGTTTCCTCGTGCTTTAAACCGCGCAGTTTCGAGAAAACCTGGTTGGCAGCTTTCCAATCTTCTTGGGCTAAACCGCCGAGCTTTTCCTCGACCTCGTTACGTTTATTCACATACCCGGTATAGAGCTTGCCGTGGTGGATTTCGTTGGTCTTGTCGGAAATCCCTTTCAACCCCTTTGTGGACGAAAATTCTTTAACCTCATGCATACTCACTCCTTTCATGCCTATTGTAACACGCCCCTTAGTTCTGATTCTTTCTGAGCGCCTGCTGCACAAATCCTACTAAACCAAAAAATATATAGACATCCGCAACATTCCCAACAATATCAAAAGGATAGTGGATGAAATCTACCACTGCACTCCATACGATTCGATCTAAAGCGTTGGAAAGACCACCGGCAACTAAAAGCACAAGCCACCACCCACGCTTCGGCTGCGCAATAAGATAAAGCAAAATCCCAACCGAGACTAACACTGAGAACATCAGCGGAATGTCAAACGAAAATCCCGCGCCGGGGTTTAAGCGTACTAATTGAGGAAACCAGCGAACAACAGCTTGTTTTGCAAGTTGGTCAAAACCGATCGCGACAACTAAGAACCCGATCGGATGAGAAATCGTTTTAAATAAAAAAGAGTTAACGCTTCGCTTTTTCGGCGGCATGTGAAGCGCACAGGATTGCTTCCGGAAACGCTTTGAGGCGGCCGGATTCAATTTTTTCTTTACACACCTCGCACATCCCGTACGTGCCTTCGTCGATCTTTTTGAGTGCCTTATTGACCGCCTTCAAAAGACTTTTGATGTTGCGTTGCAACCCAACAGACTCCTGAAACTGTTCAACTTCGAGCGCGTTGTCATCGTCCGAATACCCAATCTGGGGGAATTCGTTTGATTCCTTCAGCTGCTTCTCAAGTTGATTCTTTTTTTCTTCTAATGTCTTTTTCGCCTGTTTTGCATCCATTGCCAACCTCCCAGGACTAACACTATAGCAAATATCTCAAGCCATTGGTCAAGCGCAAGCCCCCATAGTGGGCTTGAAAGCGGCCCCGGTACCGAGAAAAAGGAAGTAACGAAATATGTAAACAACATTGCGGCAGACCCGATACGCAACGCCAATGCGGGATTTCCCTTTTTCAAAAAGACAATTGTAAAGTAGGCCGCACCTGCGAACCCAATGGCTTGTACGATCTCGAGCGCGAACGTGCCATTTACCGCAAGCGTGGTTGCGGCTTTCCCAAACGATGCACCCCCCAAATATTGCCCCACTTTGCCAACTGCAAGCGCACTGAGCGCGGCTGCGAACCCACAGGCGAGCCAAACCGGAAGGTGACTGGGAGCAATTCGGCGGCCAAAATACCGCCACGTTCCAAACCCCGTAATCAAACCACCCATAAATACGAGTGGGCTTTGCACCGCCCACAACCCTCCCCACGCCGCCCGGGTAAATCCAAAGATCGAAAGCGCGGCCCATATGTGCGCACCCAGAAGCCCAATAACAAAAGTGTAGAGTGCCGCGTCAAATACCGCGACGCGCTCTTTGGCCGTGATTACATTGTGGGCTCGTAAAAGACGCACGCTTAACCAGTACCCAAACAGAAACCCGGCAAGAATAAAAATCCCCAAGGTCGAGATCCGTATGAACCCCCATTCAAAAAGAATTTCGCGCATCGGGGTCTACCTCATGACTATTTCTTGAAACGAATCGGAGGATATTTTGAGCGAAAAACACGAAACGCGAGGAGCGATAGTGGATACTACCGTGACGAGCGGTGAGGGTTTTGCAGCCAAAATATCCCCGGTGCAGTTATCTGAGATAGTCATGAAGTAGACCCTTTAATCCGTTTCCTTTACGCCGTAATCCTTTTGGAACTGGTGAATTTGAGTGCGCGTGCCCATAACAATCAGGTGATCACCGCTTTGGATCACGACATCGCCCGTGGGGTTTGTGACTGTCCCGCCTGATTTGCGTCGAATTGCCAGAATCGCGAGCCCTTTCTCGCGGCGCGAGAGTTCATCAGAGATTTGCTTGCCGTCGAGGCTCGAATGGGCAGCAACTTCGACATCCTCCACGACAATGTCCGGGCGCTTCGTATCGACAACAATATCCAGAAAGTCGACAACCGAGGGGCGCAACGCCATTGCGGCCATGTGGTATCCGCCAATTACGTGCGGGAGCGCCACCTTTTGCACCCCAATTTTAGCCAGCTTATCCGCCACTTCGGGTGAAGAGGCGCGCGCGATCATTAAGAGGTCGTCGCGTAGCGCGCGGGCAGTCACGGCGATAAAGACCGCGTCCGCGTCGGTGCCCACCGAGATAATCAGTGCTTTCGCTTCATGAATGCCAGCTTCTTTCAGGATATTCTCGTCCTCTGCCGGATTGCCCCTCAGCCACGCGAACTTTTTAGCGTGCGCCAAGGCGCGATAATCTTGTTTATCAATCACGATAATGGGTACATCTTCGGCCTGGAGTTCATCCACGATTTTTTGGCCGATTCTGCCGAATCCAACCACAATAAAATGGTCTTTCATCTTTTTAATTCTGCGCCGATTCCGCGCTTCCCACAACCGACGTTGGGCCCACTTGTTGAAGTACACAAGGTATGCCACGAGTCCGCCGATGGCGGTGACTGCGATAATCGCCAGAAAGAAGTCATGCTGAAAAAAACTGCCGAGATCGCTTTGTAATCCGACGCTACTCATACCTTTAGATTACCATTTACTTCGAGCATAGCGAGAAGTTTACTTCATCTCATTTCATTCGGTGTAAACGAGCATAGCGAGAAGTTGGAGGCCTCTCCTCGTTTAACTCGTCGAGATAAAGAAGTATGCTGGCTGTAACCCGGGCGGTTAGCCAGCCTCATCGGCTGGCCCGCCGGAGAGGCGGGCTCACGTTAAAAATAAACGAGTTTATTTTTCAACTCACTCCGGGCGGTTAGCTCAGCGGTAGAGCGCTTGATTCACATTCAAGAAGTCACTGGTTCGAATCCAGTACCGCCCACCATAGAATTAGCAATCCTGATGAACCCTTTTTTGATACAATCGATTCATGAACCGTCCTACCCTAAACCAGATCGAACATCTAATAAAAGACCTTGTCTTACCTTTTTATCAAGTAAAACGTGATATGCACCTGCCAATCATGCCCCGACGTCTCGAAACAGACGCTGAACATACATGGACACTAACATTTGTTGCCTGTACTCTGGCCCCTCAGATAGATCCAAATCTTGACCTAGGTTTAGTGAGCCAATTTGCTACCGTTCACGATTTGGTTGAAGTATATGCTGGCGATGCATCTACTTGGGATAAGGATGCCTTAAAAACCAAAGTGGAAAAAGAAACGCGCGCTTTGAAAATTATTACTGAGCAGTTTGCTTACTTTCCATGGATTGCAGAAACTATTCATGCCTACGAGCGCAAGGATACTAATGAAGCTCGCTATGTCTGGGCGCTAGATAAATTTCTGAGTCTGGTATTTCGTCGTTTAGATGGAGGAAAGGCTTTTATTAAGAAAGGTCTCACAAAAAAACAATTTAATACCGGACTCATGGTTCATCGCCAGAAGGCTCATGCGCACCGCGGCGTTGCTGTCCTTTACGAGGAAATAAGAAAGGTATTCGACGAT
>JAGVHQ010000046.1 GCA_020056565.1 Candidatus Berkelbacteria bacterium | reverse complement strand
TCGAAATCACTCGTGCTAGGATGAGGGTTGTGGATAACTCGAAAGGAATCTTGTGGCACAACAACTGAATGCCGAGGAGTTGTGGAAGGCTGCGCTGGGGGAGCTTGAAATCAGCTTTCCTGCCCATTATTTTAAAACCTGGTTTCGGAACACGTTCATTGCCGAAAGTGATGGGCAATCAATTGCAATCGCCGTTCCAAGTAATTTTGCCCGTGATTGGCTTGAGAAAAAGTGCCACCGCCAGATTTCACAGGTTTTGCGTAAACTGAATCCCGAGATCCGCGATATTCACTATACGATCTCTACAACCCGCCAAACACAACCGAGTGCGCCCAGCCAAGCCCAGCTAAAGGCCCCGCCCGCCCGCACCACCCCCCGCAATCAAGTTCTACCCCGTTACACATTTGATTCGTTTATCGTTGGCAAAACAAGCCAGCTTGCCTACGCTTCCTCACTGGCAGTGGCAAAGAAACCCGGCTTACTTTATAACCCGTTTTTCATCTATGGCGGAGTCGGACTCGGTAAGACTCACCTCCTGCATGCGATTGGCAATTATTTATTGGCGCAAAATCCAAGCGCGAAAGTCGTGTATGTCTCCTGTGAAACCTTTACAAACGAGTTTGTCGCGGCAATTCAATCCGGAAAAATGAGCGCGTTCAAGCGTTCATATCGCGAGGTAGACGCCTTATTGGTGGATGATATTCAATTTATTGCCAATAAAGAAGGGACGCAGGAAGAATTTTTCCACACCTTTAACACCTTGCAGCAAACAAACCGCCAGATTGTGATTACCGCGGACCGCCCCCCGACTGCAATCCCGGGGTTGGAAGCGCGCCTGAGCTCCCGATTTGGAGGGGGAATGGTCGCCGATGTGCAACCTCCTGATGTGGAAACGCGCGAAGCGATCCTAAAATCAAAGTGCGTAGAGCGTAAACTCGAAGTGCCTCAAGGGGTAATCAGCAGGATCGTTTCAATCGTGCAATCCAATGTACGAGAGTTAGAGGGCGCCCTTACGCGAGTGATCGCGTTTTCACAAATGCACGAGTCCGAACTCACCCCCGAGCTTGTCGCGAGCGCACTCGAAGGCGTCGTCCAAAACCAAAAAGAAACCGTAACTGTGGATAAAGTCCTTCGCTGTATAAGTGATTATTTTCGAATTTCTCGCGGTGACTTAGTTGGTGGGCGGCGGACGAAAGAACTCGTATACCCACGTCAACTTGCAATGTATCTATTGCGCCATCAGCTCCAACTCTCTTTCCCCCGGATAGGGAGTGCGTTGGGTGGAAAAGATCATACAACAATCATGCACGGGTGCACAAAAATTGAGAAGGATTTGGCGCGTAACCCCACCCTGCAAGAGGACCTTTCTTTAATCAAAGAGCTTTTACAGCCGAATCGTGTTTCCTAACGACTGTGGATAACTTGTGGATAACTCTGTGGGAAGAATGGGGATAAAAGCTTGGTTATCAACATTCTGTTTTCACATGTTGAAAACTCATAGTTTCGTCCACACTTTATCCACACAACTTCTTACCTTTTCCCCTGGTTAGTATCCACAAATCCACAATTGTTACTACTACTTTCTTTCTTTATATCTAAGAAAGAACTATAAGAGAAAGGAGGGGCAGAAAGTGAGGATGTATGCGTGTTGAATGTATGCAGGAGAATCTGAAACGTGCCCTATCAGCTACGGCACGCGCAGTTGCCCCCCGAGCAACCCTGCCGATCCTTGGTTCAATTTTATTTCAAACCCAAAAAGGGCGTTTACGTATAGCTGCAACTGATCTCGAGATTGGAGTTGAGTTCTTCATTGGGGCAAAAATCGAGACCGAGGGGCAGTTGGCCTTACCCGCCCGCCTTACAAACGATATTATTCTTGCCCTTGAGGGCACAACCGTTACTGTCTCAGGTGAACAGAACGAAGCGCATATTGTGGCGGGAAATATGGAGACAAAAATTCGGGGACTTGACCCCAACGAATTCCCTCTTATACCAGAGATGAAAGATGGTAAGAAGTTTGTGATTACCGCCTCAGAGCTTGGGAGTATCGCGGAGAATGTTGCGTACGCAACCGCGCTTGATCAAACCCGTCCGATTTTAACCGGCATTTATCTTTCAGTAAGTGAGACTCAAGGGGTTGCCGTGGCAACGGACAGCTACCGACTCGCAGAGCAAACCTTTCAGCTCAAAGATGGGCCAAAAGAGATGATCTCTTGCATCATCCCAACCCGCGCGCTACTTGAAGCTGCCCGAATACTTGTTGCGGGAGAGGTTGCAATTACACTTGGAGAACACCAAATCGTATTCGAAGGCGAAGAAGCGCGGCTTGTGTCTCGCTTAATTGAGGGAGAGTTTCCGAACTATAAAGAGATCATTCCCACCGAGCACTCTCTTACAGCTACTTTCAAAGCAGCAGATGCGGGCCACGCCTTACGGATCGCAACCTTATTCGCCAAGGACAGTGCCAACACCATTGTTCTAAGGGTGGGTGCGCCAGACCAGTTTTCAGTGCATGCAACCTCAGCACAAACTGGTGAAACAACAGCAACGGTGAGTGCGAGTGTAGAGGGAGAGCCGCTCGAGATTTCGTTCAATGTGAAGTATCTAACAGACATGATAGCGCTCCAAAAAGGCGATGTCAGTCTATTGCTTAAAAGCGCGACAGACCCGGGTATCTTGAAGTCTAGCTCGAACCCTACACTGCGCTATTTGGTGATGCCTCTCAAAACCGGATAGTGCCCGTGGAGCAGCTCTCGCTTACCCACTTCCGCCGCTTTCACACCTACCGCCTACCCCTTGGGTCACCTCAAATCTTGATCGTGGGGCCGAACGGATCCGGGAAGACAAGTATTATTGAGGCCTTTAGCATTCTTGCGTTTACGCGCAGTTGGCGCACAACGCAAGAAGAGCGGCTCGTGCAATATGGAGAAAGTCTTGCCCGCATAGAATTGAGTGGTGGCACCCGAAAACTCTCAGCTGTGATCGAGCGCACGCTTGATCGAGGGATTAAACGCTTTTTCTTTGATACAAAGCAAGTTGCAACAAAGCAGTTCATTGGGAACGTGAAAGCAGTGCTTTTCAGCCCAGAGCTGGTGGAGATTATTCGTTCAGGTCCTGGTGGGCGCAGGCGGACAATCAATCTGCTCGCAAGCCAATGGAAAACGGACTATGCAGCATTGCTGCAGCGTTACACAAAGGCGGTTACGCAACGCAACGCGCTTTTGTCTTTAATCCAAAAAGGGCTCCAACCAGTTGCACAGTTGTCAACGTGGGATGCGTTGGTGGCGGAGTCAGGTTCAGAGCTCGCAACAGAACGCGTCCAGTTCTTGCAGTATCTTGAGCCAGAGTTTAGACAATTAGTGAAGACCATCACGGGGCGCGACAGCGAACTTCGCTACCTTCCCAGTGGTACGCACTCTGACGTATCCGATACCCACGCCTTACTTGAAAAGCTTGTAAGTGCTCGGGAACGAGACATCCGCTTTGCATCTACAAGCGTTGGGCCGCATCGTGACGACCTGGCAATTAATGTAGGAGGAAAACCAGTCCTTGTAGATGGTTCGCGCGGAGAGGTGCGCCTCATGGCCTTGCTGCTCGCGATTGGTGCATATCGTAAGCTTTCTGCTACTGACCCAACCGTCACGTTCCTTTTTGACGACGTTACTTCAGAATTCGATATCAACCGTCTACGTGCATTACGTGAAATTATGCCCAAAGCGATGCGCGTTGTTGCTACCAGTACCGAGCCCTCGATTGAGACACTTTTCCCCGCAATTAGTGTTATTTCGTTAAAGTAGGGATATATGGAACGAATTGCCAACTTGGTGAACGCATTTGCCCACCGCCACAAACTACGGCGGGGGTTAGAAGCAGCAGATGTTTGCACGCGGGCTGCTCAAATAGTCGGCGAGGTAGCACATGTGCGTTCGTATAAACGCAAGATTCTCACTTTAATCGTTGCGGACCACAAAGCCGCGTTTACAATCCGCGAGAACGAGCCGCGCTTACTCGCTCAGCTTAATCAAGCGTGCGGAGTCGATTCCGTCAAAACACTCCGCATTGTTGTGGAGTCGACTCAGAACCAAGAACACAGAACTGAGAACTGAGAATAAAGATTTACTTTGGAGCGTACGTGCGCCATTTAGTCAGCAATTTCCTAACCTCTTCTCCTTTGTGGATAATGTCCTCATAAGTTTTGTTCGATAGGTAACCAAGATCATGCGCAAGGAGCAAGAAGTAGAGCGCTTCTTCTAACGACCCAAGGGCAATTGAAGAGAAGTTATTCTTGTCTTTAACACCTTTTCGCTTGAATCCTTCAACAATATTGGCGGGTACAGACAATACCGCCCTCCTGTGTTGGCTTGTGAGCTCAAATCGTTCTTCCCTGGGGAGCTGACTAGTGAGCTGAAAAACCGCAAGAGTAAACCCGTGTGCTTTCTGCCAAATAATCAGGTCGCGGTAGGTTCTTATCCCTTCCATATTCTCAGTTCTGTGTTCTTGGTTCTCAATTCTCTCCTAGTATCCAACGTGGATGCGGTCGAGTGCGCCCCCAAAGCCGACGCCGTAGTAGTCTCCCCGTTCTTCTAACGGGCCGTAGGCCGCGTCCACTTCTGCCTTCCAGCTTGCAACATCTTCGCGTCGGAGCGTTTCTATTTGAGTCGGTAAGGTGTCTGTGCCAGAGTTTTGGGGCAGGCCTACAACAAGTTCCCCGATGGTTCGGTTTACTTCGTACTGGGCCCAGCGTTTCCAGAGTTGTGTATTCTTACCATTCGTCCAACCACTCCGAAACTCCTCGAGTGCTTGGGTGTATGCTGGTTCTCCTAGTGCCCGGGAAGGGGGCGCTTTTTGGCATTCATATTTAACCGAGAAGGGCGAGAAGAGCGCCACAATAATAAGGCCGCCCCACGCGGCAGCGATTGCGCCTGTTCCAACCAGATGTGCAGATGCAGCTAAGCTTGTGACTCCCACTTTTACCGCCGCCATCGATACTCCCCGGGGCAAATTGTTTTGCTCCTCAAATGAGGTGAACTCATCACCGAAGATCCCGCCAATCAGAACCATTACAGGCCCTATTACGTCAATCTTGACATGCATGATTGCTGCCACGACAAGCGTCATCACCTGGGACATTGTCCCGGGCGGGAGGTTATTGCGCTCTTCGATCTCGGCAAACTGTTTCGAGAAGGCGATATTGATGATAAGGTTGACCACTGCGAACTTCTTTTTTTGAACATTCTCGAGCGCCAATGCATCCGACCCAAGATAGATATACTCCCCGTTTACAACGGTAAAGAGACTTTGGGATTGCTTAAGAATCTCTTCTGCTTGTCGGAGCTCAAGGTAGGCATTGTAAAGCTGGCGGATCGCCCGCGGATCAACTCCCCACTCTTTTTTCGCCCAGCGACCAATCCCATCCACAGCCCATCCAATCGCAAATCCCGGCAGTGCCTTAGGGTCAAATGCGCTGATCGTGATCGGCAGACCACCAAAATCGAGGGTGTACTCTTTTGTGCTTTCCCAGTTGTTTTGAATCGAGTAAAAGATCGAAGCGATGAATTCTTTGGGCATCTCATCCCAGCCGATCGCGTCGCCCAAAATATTGGAAAGCGCTGTGAATGTCGAGGAGCGTAGCTTGTCGGCATTATGATAGAGCTCCGAACCCTCGGGGTCGAAGAAGAAGTGGTAGAGATCAGGGAACAACGTCGCGTTCAAGCGCGGATCGCCCCGGGTAAGCATATTGCCCGCGAACTCAATCAACGCCTCCATTCGGTCGCGCGCGCTGCCTTGGAATAAACGGAACGAAAAGTCTTTCGGAATATCAGTGAGGCCGGAGCGGTAGGCGATCGAGTCTAAGAGTTTGTACGCGGCATACAATTGCAGTTCATTGCGTACTTTCTGGCGCGCCTCGGCTTTGATCACGGAAACACTATTGCCAGTCACGTCTTCGTACTCAAGGATTTTTGCTTCTTGTTGCTCTCGCGTAAGAGTGTCCCATTCGGGATACAAACTATCGCGCATCACATCCCCAACTGCTTTGAAGGCGGCTTCTTCCTCGGCTTTACCATCCCCAAAGAGCGCTTTTGCAATGTCGTCAAAGCTCACTCGCAGGTTTTCCGGCACAAGCGTGTTCCCACTCCCGCCATAGTTGATTTGCTTCACTACAAACGTGAGGCCGGTAAGCGCCAGCACGCGCGTATCCCCATTAGCAAGCAGACGCGTGTATTCAATTGGAATCCGAATCCCTTCCCCACTCCCGTGCACGTTGATGTTTCCCGTGCCCCTGATTTCGACTGAGACGTCTTCACCCCCGGTCAGCTTGAAAAGCGCGGCTTGGATCATATACCCGAGCCCGTCTTGGCTCAACTTCGCCAGCTGCCCGTCGGTAAAGCCCTGCACCGGGAAGCCTTTTTTATCGTCCGGGTCCCAATCCTTATAGAACGAAAAGGCGAGCCGGACAAGGAAGTAGGGGTCAATCGAAACACCTCCAAGTTTAATCGGGGCATCTCCGAACTCGCGCATTAGAACCCGGACGCCCTGGTCAAGTAAAATGTCGGTGATTCGGTCGGGGTTGTCGAATATCTTCTGGAGCGTCCCGGGTTGCCAGATGATCTTTCCTGAAGACCCCCCTAAGAGTTCATTCACCTCTCCATCGAGGTTGATTCCTGCGGCCTTTGCCGCCAATTCAACCAGCTTGAAACGGTCGCCATCGCTCAAGCTATCTTTTCCAAGGAGCTCTGCGATCGTGCGGATCGTATTCGGCGGCAGCCCCAATTGTTCTGATAAGTGGAAATCTTGGTCAAGCACCTGTCCGGCAATCTTTAAGGACGTCGCTTTCGCCGAACGGTTTAAGTAGTCGTCTGGCGAGGTCTGTTTTTTGAGAAATGATTCTGTCGAACCGATATCAATTCCAAGCTTGGCATCTGCCCTCTTCAAACGATCGCGGTTACCCTCAGTCTCCCAGTAAGGACTGATTGCAGTACCAACAACTTGATTGCGCAAGAAAACACCAATGAGGCGATCCTCCATCTGCTTAATTTGTTCGGTGGCTGCGGTTGTTCCTTTCCCATACGATTTTTCGATTGCGACACGCTCCTGTTCGATGTCGCGCCGGTAATCGGCTGGAATTGGGATATTGAATGCTGCGGCGAAGGCCTTCCCCCCGTTATTTGTAATGATTTCTTCAACTGTTCCGCGAAACGTATCGTGTTTTAATCCGAGCCGGTCTTCGACCGACACGCGCCCGAGGTTCTGTCCGATGTTACCTTCAAATGTAATCGCGTGCTTCAGGCCAATGGCCTTCAACAAGCGGTACGTAAATCCTTCGGTTAAGATACCCAGAAAGTCAGTAGAGCCCGGTTCGGCTAGACTGTTTGGATCGTCAATAATTTTGAGGAATCCTTCGGAGTCTTCGGGCCACTCCAACCCGAGGTTTAGTTGGGCAGACCCGATCTTAACCAGAACGCGTTGCCACTGACCATTAAAGAGTCCGATAATATCCCGTTCGGTGAGTTTGTAACGATCGCCTTTGAGCCCAAAGAGCTCCTCTATCTCATTCCCTACCCTTGTCTCAAGTACAATGAGGCCGATATCCCGCTGTTGGTCACTTGAGTACGTTTCAGGTTCCTTATTGAGTTCAATTAACCGCGCTCGCCCCACACTCTCCAGAAGCGTTGCGGTTCCAATCTTGTCTTCGCCTTGTTCAACAATCTCATCAAGGAAAAACTTTAATCCATTACGGGGTAAGTCAAACTCCCGCTCCCATTTTTTGGATCCGACTTCAATCAGGAAATCTCGCAGGTTTGCGGTCCCGCCGATTAAGGACTGAAAGATTTGGCGGCGCGTAACGCCGAATAGGGGCACTTTCTCGCTCAACTGAAGATTGTCCTCTACCCAACCCCACGGCCCGCCAATCCCGCGCGGCAGCGGCCGTTCGCCGGAGAGACCTTGAATAACTTGGGCGATTTCCCCCAGCTGCTTGTCGAGCGTGTTAATCTTGTCGTGATTGTTGGATGTGGTCGTACGTCTCAGATCGCCCAAAAGGTTGCGCATCTCCGAGATTGCCTCTACCACGCGCCCGGAGTTAACCGCACCTTTAATTTTTGCGCGCTCGGCGCGAATTTTGCGCACCTTTTCTTTGTTGTCTCCTCCGGCTACCTCCTGCTCGAGCCCGTTGAGCGCTTCGTCAATTGCCTTGAGGGAATCTACAATTTCCCCCACGGCCTCAACCAGCGGCAGGATTTTTCCGCCGACCTTGCTTCGCGCAAGCTCCCGCTCGGCCAAGGGCTTGATTCCGTTCAAAAGCGCCCGCTCCCCATGCAGGCGAAAGACGCGTGCGCCCTCGTTTTGGGCAAAGATGCGGGGAAGGTCATCCCCCATGAGGTCAAACGAGGCGTTCGTGAGCGCTTCAATTTCCCCAAACGCAACTGAAGAGCGCTCCTCGGCAGGTTTTTCTGGAGGAAAGTCTAAGATAGCAGTGAAGTCGCCGCGACTGAGCCACTGACTATACGCGTAACGTTCATGATCGCGGGATTGCCCCAGATTTTCGGAAAGGATTTTAGTCCCGATTGTGCGGAATGCCTCGTAATCACCTTTTGCCACCCGATCAAACGCCCCATCGGGCAGATTCTCAATCCGGTCGCGCATATTTTCAGTTACTTCTTTTCTTTCACCCGGGGCTTCGGGGTCGTTGATCGTGTACGTGTAGTCTTTGAAGTTGCGAAAGCGCTCCAGATATTTTTGGCCAATTTCTTGGAAATACTCTTGATAGCGCCCGCTTTCAGTTCCGTCGGTTATCCATTGTGCAGTGCGCCCCACCCGCACTCCGAAGTTGGTATCAATGCTTCCCGGGAGTTGGAAACCGGTCTCAAACCGCTCCTGCCCGACGCTTTCGCGGGCAAGCGTAATGGTTGTGACGTCGAACTTTTCATCTTTGTTGCGTTTGCCCTGCTTCAAACTCCCTTGTCGTAGCCCGGCATACTCTTCTACAAGCGCCCTCCCCAGTAGGATTTCGAACTCATCTTTGTCCCGAGCCGTTTCCTTCAGTGTTCCTACTCTCACGCGCAGCACCTGTTCTTCCATAATCCGCCGGCCCGCTGAGCGCAGAATGGAATCGGAGCTAATCGCGCCATCGCGTCTTTCGCCCGCCAATGCACCGAAGGGAATCTTGAGTGTTTGTTCGATCGCGGAGCGTCCGATCGACTCAAAGACCTCCTCGGGACTCGATCCGGTTAATCCTTCGGGCGGGATGCCGAGCGCTTGTCCGATCAGTACTTTTCCGCCGTCCTCCAAAAGGGTAAAGATGTTGTCAGCGGTCATTGGGATTCCAAGCTCCTGGGCAATCAGGGCTGAACCGATCAGCATCGCCCAGTCGCCAAGACTTTTTCCCTTGAAGCCTTTCAGCAACTCAGCGAATTCGCTTGAAGAAAACAGCGCGCCGAAGCCGTCTGCCCCGGCGGCTTCAAACAGTTCCCGCATTGTTTTGCCCGAAAGGCCCGGGCTCTCACCCTTGAGACCCTCGTCTGACTGCCACTGGACCTTAATCGGTGTGGGCGGTAGTTTCTTCGTGGAGGTGTTGAGAAGACCTTGAATCTTCAGGCGGCAAGCAAGCTTGTCAACCTCGAGTACGTCTGCCCCTTGCCAGAGCGCGTTAGAGGAGAAATACGGTTCGTCCGGGTTGTCGGTATTCATGAGGTCGTCCGGGTTATCAAATTTCTCATTGAGTTGGGCTTTGATGTGATCATGCCCGGCCCCGCGGTTCGGGGAGTGGACTAAGTTGCCCTGTGAGTCGAGCTTTGGGTCGGTCAAGTAATCGAGCGCCTCGATCAGACGCGCGTCTGCTTCGCCGTTTTGAATCCCCGTCACATCTTTGGGGTGCAGCACGAGGCGCTTTTTGTCGAGAAGCTTTACTTCTTCTGAAATCCCTTGATACAGCCCGAGCAAGTTCATTACGCCGAGGTCATCTTGCGCGCTGAATGCCCCAATTTCCTCTCCTTCTTCTGGGGAAAGGGGTGTTAGGTCTTCCCCCGCGTCTCCTTCGCCTTCTTCATCGTTCGTTCCTACACTTGTTTCTTGAGGTGTTTGGGCATGCGAAATAATTACATTCCATGGTAGGGGTGCAAGCGTGATTCCTGCTGATAGGACCCAAAACAATATGCGGACAGCCCAATTTTTCATGAACCTCCGGGTATTGTTTTATCGGTGTTATTTTCATTTGTTGAGGGCCGAATTCTCCAGGGTTCTGTTCCCCAGTCAATCCAACGCCCGTCTTTTGAAAGAACGCGGATTAGAACATTTGGGAATCCTAGAGGTTGGGGAGCAACCTCACCGATAATTTCTCCCTCTCTTACTGCACTTCCTATTTCAAGTTCAGACGTAATGTGGCTGTAGATTACCGTGTAATCTCCTGAAGATCCTTCAATATGCAGCGCGTATGTGCCATCGGACAAGATGGCCTCCTTACTAACCTTCCCCCCCTTTAACGCATGAACCTTCGTCCGGCTTTCTGCCTCAAACTTGTACCCATTTAGTCGATATGGTTTTCCATCAGGTGCATTCTGGCTAGAGAGTGCATTAAAGCGCTCGTTCGCCTGAGGGCGCGCTAGTGGATGCCCACCCTCTCGGGCCACTTGTAAGTATTTTTCAACATCTGGAGGAGTAAGGTACCATTCATATATTGTTGCCGGCGGGGTTTCAGCAGGTGCAACAATCAATCCCATGAGGCGGATCATTTCCCCTAGGGCCGCCTTTAATTTATTCAACTCTTCTGTAAATTGTTCCGTGTTTGGTTCAAGGTATGTAATGTTTTCTTGAGCGATCTGCGCTTCCCCTAGTTTTACCTTAAGGTCACTTTTCGCGCCAAGCGGGAAGGGGCAGTTTGAACCGCAGCTTTCAATCAGTCCTTCGAATTCTTTCAATTTTTTCTTGCCTTCTTCGAATTGAGTCAAAAGCAATGTGGATTTTGCATCTCCTGCCCCTGCTTTGGCAGCCACGCTTTGCACCTGCGCACTCCCAGGTTTGGAATCGACGTGGGAAGAGAGACCTTTTTTCGGATTCGGGACACCCCCGATCGCTAGGGCGCCTAACATAAAGACGCCGGTTCCAACTAAAATGATGGATCCCATCAAGGTGTATTTAAGGATTTTCTGAACTCTTGGGTCAGAAGCAAGGCTGAGCGCGATCCCAATCGGCCCCGCCGCCTTGAGCATACCTCGGGCAGCTGTCGCTGTAGCTTGCTTTGTTGCCTGCTGGGATACGGCATTTTCGGCTCCGCCCTTTGCAACGGCACCGGTAGGTGGTTTACCGGCGGGCGGTTTCGCTTGTTTCGTTTCCGGAATGTTTTGCTTCGGCGAAGTCATCGCTTGTTGAGCTCGTTTAGAGGTTTCATCCAAGGCCCGATCTTTAAGATTCTGCGCTGGACTACCATCATTGTCCTCCTGCTCTTGGAGCGCGGTTTCTTCTGGAAGAGGTTCGAGCATGTCTTCTTTATTGGGCATCTGCGTCTTTCTTTAAAGCGAGCACGTACAGGTCTGCCCCACTTTGTAGTGCTGCGTATTGGTTAGCGCTTTGGTCTTGCACGATTCCCACAATCTCAACTGTCCGTAAATCAGTCAGCATGCGAACGGGGAACACACTGCGAGTGTTGTTCGAAAGGTCTCTTTCAACAAGTTCCGTGTCGGTTGCCAGTAATACTCGCGCCCGATCAATGAAGACGACCCGAGACACATTATTTCTGGGAGCAATTGGGGTTGTGATCTGGCGGGCGCGGTCATACGCCACAACGTCACCCTCTTGGGTTTGGGCAAGGAAATGCTCCCCGTCTTTGCTGAATCGAATTGGTCCTTTGAATTGGGTAAGTTCTATCCATTCGTGGGTGGCAAGTGGGAAAAGGCGGATACGTTTAGGGGAGGTAACCGTAATCACGGTTTCATCCGGGCTCCAGCTCACTGTGCTCTCCCGTGCGTCAGCGCCGTCAACTACGGTGAGTATCTGTGGATTGGAGAAGTTCACACCAGAGCGAACAAGCCGAACCTCTTCCCCTTGAATTTGTAGTGCCGCAATTTGATTAGAAACCGACCACGCCGCATCAATAATCTGTTCCGCCACCTTATATTGTTCTTGATTGAGCAAGTCGTAGCGATGGAAATCGTAAACTGAGGCATTCCCACTGCGATTTATAAGCGCAAGTGAATGATCAGTGTTCCAATAAACCTGACTCGGCTTTTCTAGCCCTGCGGGGGAGATCGCCTCAGACGTTGCCCCACCCGCGCGGATTCGTTCGAACGCCCGAGAACTCTCGTTAAAATAGAATATATTCCCGCCCATGTTGGATACTGATGCCCCGAGCGCGGAAGAGCTTAGCTTAATCGGTTCTGGGTATTGAGCCAGGGCAGGTTTCAGGACCATCTTCTGCCCAGGAAGTAAGCTTACTTTTTTATCATAGGGAAAGAACCCGGGAGCACTAGCCGTGAGGGTGTGGCGGATAAACGGTAAGATTCGTACTCCTTGGCCTGCGTTCATTGCTTTCCCGTTCACTGTAATGAGCGCACCGGTGGGGGTCGGTTGAACTTCAATAGTTGGGCGCAAAAGTGCCAACGTCATCAGAATGATACCGGCAAATATGCCCAATCCAATGCCAAAATAGAATGCCAAGCGTCGGGTTTGTTTTTTAAGATGTTTGATTTCGTGCTCAGGCATTTTTGTTCCTTATCGGTACACGAATAAGCGTTTCGAGTTCAACCAAGTAGAGTCCATCACCGCTTGCATCCACTCCCACTACTTCAGGCGGGTTGTCCGCTTGGCTATGATAATAAACTCCGACTCCTGTTTCATTAAGTTCGGCGACATCCCAACTGTACGGCTGGCCATAGACGATAAAAGCACCCACAGTTGTTGAAGTGAGGAACTCCGCGCCTCCAATCGTTGCTATCAGAACTCTTGTTCTCTTAGCAAGATTGATCGCGTATAAATAACGTTCGTTCCCCTTGGTGGCGGTGTAAAAAAGAATATTACCCTTCACGAGCGCGCTTTGCAGGTCTGCATCTTCAGCCAGTACTTGCTGTCGACGCGCGTCATAGATATTCCGGCTCACTAAGGGCTGTTGTTCAGTTATTTCTTCTGATCCCAAATTAAGCTCAATTATTTCATCGTTAGCCAACCAGGCATAATCTGGAGTACTTACTGTTACAAGCGGATTCTCAATAATCCGTATTTTTTTACCAACCGCATTAAAAAGTAGAAGTCGCCCTTCGTCTACATCTCCTTTCCTTTGAAACGCAACAAATTGCAATCCATTCGGAGACCAACTGACAGATTCGAGCTGCTTTGGAAGGGGATGGAACCTATTGTCTCGGCGACTATATACATATGCGACGAGGTCGTTCTCAGCCGAGTCAGAGCGATACAGCTCACTTTCATATTTCGCATAGTGCTCTGCCCAATACGGAACAAGGAAGATCGCATCTTGCCCTGTTGGAGACCAAATAATCTTAATTTGGAATTGATTTTCACCCCGATCTTCAATCGTGCGCTTAACAGCAGTTGTTTTTTTGGTTTCCAAAGAATAAGAGACTAAATCCCAACCGGTCTTAAACACAAACTCCTTTTTAGTAGGGTCAAAAAAGACCTGAGAATTGATAGGGGCGTCGGTAACTGCATGTGTCTGGAGGGACTCTTTGTATGCGTTTAACTCTTCACTTGTTAACACTTGGTTGGGCGTTATGAGATTCGCAACTTCGCCTGCTTTCTCGTCCAATGCCTTGATTGAGCTACTAACAATTGGTTTCTCTGGAGGAAACTGTTTTTCATACAAAACAGCAAACGTTGCAAGAATTAGCCCCCCAATGACCGTGGCTACGAAAATAACATGTGTCTTTGGTCGGCGCTTCATGGCGTGACTTTCGTTGAGCGATATGCCCCGTAGAAATTGTGACTTGCACTTCGGTCGCTTTCTTGCGGACCATTCCTACCGGGTCCATTGCGTCCGCCAGTCGAGTGATACACGACCATTTTGTTTTTCGTTGCTGGGTCTTTCCATTTCACAAAGATAACAACGTGAGCTATGGACTGCCCTTTATTATTTGTTATCTTCGTCGGTCCGCTTCCGCCATCACGAATTCCGCTTAATACAAAGTCGCCCGGGCGAAGATTATCTTTTGCTTCTTGCATATTCGACGCGACTCTTTTAACAGGCGGGTTTGGTTTTAAGGCGAGATTCGCTAATCCAAGCGTATCACCGCAAAAGTTCTGCGGAAAAAGATTTGCCTCTCGGTATACAAGAGAAACAAACCCCGAGCAATCCAGAACCGTTAATGGTTTTCTGAAGCCGCACCGTCCAGCTCCTTGCGAATACCGAATTGCGATAAAGCCGGCTTGCGCTGCCGCTTTGTTCACCAACACATATTTTAATGCGGTCGTGAGGACGCTATTTGAACCAGCAAATATCTCCGGGCCCTGGCCGCATTCGTAATATTGAGGAATAAGATCCTTGTAAACTTTAAGGCGGCCATTTCCTTCATCAAAGAGAGGCTGCCCAGCATTGTATCTTTCTTTCGCTGCTCCGACATAGTTATAAAAAAGTCGTGTAAAGACGTTTTCACCCTCTGGTTGGGTGTACACAAATGTCCCATCGAGGGCGTGCCTAATTGCTCCGAGTGCTCCTGTAACTTGTTTGTCAAAACCAGGAGACAAGTTCTCAACGGTATTATCGCCATGACCCGAAACGTTATATCCCATTGCTTTATCTTCTACTTGCCGATCTTGATATCCTTTGAATGATTGTTCGCCATTCCATATCCCGAATAGAATTACCGGGTTGATTTTTGCTTCTTTGCTTTGATCAATGATGTATTGGAATTTCTCTGTGTAATATGCCTGTGCACCCCTTCGGCCAACCTGGGGATTACCTTTCAATTTTTCATAGGCATCGGCACCGGTTTGTATGATAGCAAGGTCAACGAATCCCCGGTCGGTTACATAGCATCCTCCCTTATTAAACTGACTTTCCCCGTTGACAACGCCCTGATTCAGCTTCTTCCCTACCAGGGCGCTGAGGCCGATGAAGGGGATAAGAAACAAGCCGATTCCGAGCAACCCCACAAGAATCACCGTAAGGATAGCGGGGATAGCGAAACCGCGTTTCATCGCCTCACACGGCCTCTTGGGGAGGCTGCTCCGGGTTGGCAGCCGAGCGCATCTCCATGATCTGTTGGGGGTCAGAGGTGATGATTTGGTCTTCGGTGTACGAAGAGATAATTTTTATGAACGCGTGGTTTTGGCCGGCAAAGAAGAGGCCTTCCCCCACCTCTGCTTCCAAAAGGAGGAACTTCTCACCGTCTGTCAGGTTAAAGACATCTGCCAATTTTTCCACGGCCGAAGTGGACTGTTTCATCAGAAGCTGCATCGAAGAGTTTGTGATTACTGCGCGTCCGTACTTTGAATCAAGGAAGTCTTCTACATCCTGGCTGATGATCGTGAGGCCTAGGTAGTATTTACGTCCACGCTTGGCAATCGCGTAGAGGAAGCGCGCGGAATCTTCAAATTGCATCATCCACCAGGCTTCATCTACGATCAGAATCCTCTTTTTCATCTCAAAGCGGACTTTATTCCAGATATAAGAGAGCACAAGGTAGATTCCGATTGGGCGGAGCTGTTCTTCCAAATCGCGTACCGAGAATACCGTTAGGCGCTGGTCCAGCTGGAAGTTTGTGGGCTGGTTGAACAGCCCCGCGAATGTGCCGGTAACGTATTTTTCTAATTTGGAGAGTAGGCCTTCCGCCCCGCTCATGTTTTGCAACACGCTTTGGAAGTCGGCTAACAACGGGGGTGGGTTCTTATGGGTGGCGGCATCGGCGGTAATGTCTTTGAGCTGATATGTCTCAAACAGGGCACGCTCAATCAGGGCGTCTTCCTCGGGTGTCGTGCCGCTAACCATCAAACGTACGAGGCCGGTAAGCATATTGATTTGGGAACGCAAAACACTCTCCCCATCGCTATCCGGCCCTACGGGCGGTAAGTCAAATGGGTTAATGCGCTTGTCGGAGTTCAGCGTAACCGGGAAGAAGCTCCCCCCAACTGCTTCCGCAAGAGTTTTGTATTCACTTTCTGGGTCGATAATCACCACATCCACGCCGACCATGATCGAGCGCAGCGCATCGAGCTTGACGGCGTATGACTTACCCGCACCCGACTTCGCGAATACGACCGAGTTGGCGTTTTCAAGGTTAAACCGGTCAAACAAAACAAGCGAATTATTGTGGCGGTTGAGCCCATAGAGAATCCCCTCGTTGCTGGAGAGGTCGGCCGAGACAAACGGGAACGTGGTTGAAAGCGAGCCGGTATCAAGGTTGCGGCGCACATCCAATTCGTCTACCGCCAACGGCAGGGTGGTTTGGAAGCCCTGTTCCATCCGCACAAGCGCACGCTTGGTGTACACAAGCATCCCGCCCAGCGTGGATTCGAGCTGTTTGGTGACGGTGTCGAGCTGTTCAAGCGTGGGGGCGTAGACTGTCATATAGAGCGCGAATTGGAAGAGCTTTGATTCGCCTTTTTGTAATACGTCTCGTAACCCTTCGATGTCTTCAATCGCGGTTTCGAGCTCAGGGTCACGCACTAAACCTTTTTCACGTTCGATCTGCAGCGATGATTCGAGCTGCCCAACTTTGCGTCGCAACGAGGTCATAACATGACGTGATTCTTGGGGGTAGATGTACATCGCCACATCCATCGTGATGTCATAGTTTAAGATTGCGGACAGCCAGTTTGTCTGTACATAACGCGGGTAAGTGAACGTGAAGAGTGTGCGGACATAGAGCGACCCAATCTGGACATAGTCAGCTTTAATCACAAATGACGCTGGCGCGATGATATCGAGCAAATTAGCCGTTCCTTCGCGGAATGCCTGTTCGGCCGCCAGCGCTTCAGGCGAGCTCATTGGGCCCGTCTCGCCTGAAGCTTGCCGAGGCAGGCCTGCTCCGCCCGCCGTCGAGGCGGGTTGTTGACGTTTTCTACCAAATCCTAAAACCATTAGCGCTCCTTCACTTCTTCAGCCGTGATTAAGGGTCCGCTTGCCCCGCCAGTTGGCGGAGCGGCAGGTTCATTCGCTGGAGCATTATGGGAAGCGGGCTCGCCCGCCGATGAGGCGGGTTGAGTTGGTGCACTCGGCGGTTCATTGGAAGGTGAGGTAGGGGTGGGCTGGCTTTCAATCTTGATTGTCTGCTCAGGAGGGATAATCCGTATATCAGTTGGCGAGTCAGGTTTATCGAGGGGTTGAGACACCGGAGGGGAGGCAGGCTGCGGATCGGCCGCTTCCGGTTGTGGTGCCGTAGCCGTGACATCTCCTACTGCTTGGGGAGGTGCTTGCTGTGGTTGCGCTTGAGCATCAGCAGGGGCGGGGGCGGCTTCCGGAATTGCGAACTCATCAGGTTGGGGTGGTTGGCGCTCAACAACCGCGCCCTGGAGATTCTCGACCTCATCTAATTTTTGCGTTTCTGCTTCGTCCGGGTTAAATGTTCCATACAAAAGCTCTACGAGTGGTTGAGTGTTCAAGGCCACCACCTGCAGCCCGATCCCATTCAGGCCGCTCGTTACGGTCCCTAAACGCTGGTTAAGTTCCTGCTGGGCGACACGAAATTGCGTTTCAGTAATTTTAATTGGTCCTTTTGATGCGGCGGTAATTGAACCAGCCGAAGGTTTGAATCCTGCACTGAGGTAAGGGATCACTACGTAAAACCGCTTGTCCATAATGTTTGCAACAGTAATCAGCTTTTCGATAAACGCGTGGTAATCTGCGATTTGCATGCGCAGGAGCTCATTTACTTCTTTGCTTTCGAATGTTTTCAGCTGCTTAAGATAGGCGGTTAGGTCGAGCCGCTTGGATTGCATTACGATTTCAATCGGAAACGATAAGGAGTTCAAAAAGTTTTGGTACTGGTACACAATCGCGTTTTGTTCCTTCTCGGATTTCAGGGCAAAATTGATCGCCGAAACCATCCCAACAGCGCGAAACGAGCCGTCTTTCATAATCACAACCCCTTCTCTTACATCGGCAAACGGGAGAAATTGTTGCGTGCCAGGCGCGGCTTTCATTGTGCTCCCTTTTCCGGTTTCTTTTCTGGTTTGAGTGCGTGCCCGCGCGTATCAAGCCGGAATGCCAATTTCTGCAGTTCTGATTTTGTCGCGTGGTGATGAGGCCGCACCGTAGATTTTTTTATCGGTGTAGGTTTCATAATTACCCCACCCGTCTGAAGTCGGGTTTTGTGCCACGTAAAAATTTTCGGGCGGCGGGTGTAGCGAAAAAAGGCCAGAACAAAGTGACCGAATGGTTGCTCGTTAATCTTTAAGAAGGCGAGCGCCACACTAAAGAGTCCAATTGGAATGCCGATCAGGATAAACGGTACGGATGCGGCTCCAAACTGGGTTAAAAGAATGTACACCATCACCCCTCCCAGCGTCAGCTCGATAAACTGGTTTAGGGTGAGGGGTCCTACGATTTTATCTGCGAGGTCAATGTTCTGCGGAACCTTGAACTGCATCTTTGCCCCTCCATCTGCAATTATACCCTAAATTCCCAAGTACAGACCAAGCGATTAGTCTTTACTACTCTACTTTTTCCAGGTAAGATACAATCTTTATATAAGGATTTTAGATGCGTCATTTATTTACGTCTGAATCTGTAACTGAAGGCCACCCCGATAAAATTGCCGATCAAATCTCGGATGCTGTATTAGACGCGATTTTAGCTGACGACCCGCGCGGCCGGGTTGCCTGCGAAACGTTTTTAACCAACGGTGTATGTTTGGTGGCGGGCGAGATTACAACCAAAACCTATGTAGATATCCCTGACATCGCCCGCGCCGTGATTCGTGAGATCGGCTATACGGATTCTCGCTATGGGTTCCACTGGGAAACTTCGGGCGTTATGACCGCGATTCAACGCCAATCGGGTGATATCGCGATGGGGGTGGACGCGTTTAAGACGAAGAACGGGGACGAGATTGTGAATGAAGACCTTGAACACCTTGGCGCAGGGGATCAGGGTTTGATGTTCGGATTTGCCTGTGACGAAACAAAAGAATTGATGCCCTTACCAATCGTGCTCGCACATGGGATCGCTAAACGGTTGGCCCAAGTCCGCAAAAAAGGGATCATTACTGGCCTGCGGCCAGACGGCAAATCTCAGGTAACGGTTGAATATGAAGATGAGCGTCCGCTGCGAGTGCACACTGTACTCGTTGCCGCGCAGCACGATGAAGACGTTGACCCACTTAAACTGAAAGACGCGATTATTAAGGAAGTCATTCAACACGTGATCCCTAAAGAGTTACTTGACCGCAAAACCGTTTACCACGTCAATACCACCGGTAAGTTTGTAATCGGTGGGCCGCAAGCCGATACGGGTTTAACCGGCCGCAAGATTATCGTTGATACCTACGGCGGGTACGCGCGTCATGGCGGGGGCGCTTTGTCCGGAAAAGACCCGACGAAAGTAGATCGCTCCGGTTGTTACGCGGCCCGTTGGGTGGCGAAGAATATCGTTGCAGCTGGCTTAGCGCGTAAAGCAGAGGTCCAGGTTGCGTATGCGATCGGGATCCCGGAACCTTTATCCATACGCGTGGATACGTTTGGTACGAGCGCGTATACCGAGGAGCAACTTGTGTTAGCGGTGAACAAGGTATTTGACCTGCGCCCGGGGATGATTATTAAAGAGCTTGATTTGCGTCGTCCTTTATATCGGCAGGTGGCAGCATATGGGCACTTTGGCCGGCCGGATCTCAAGCTTCCATGGGAAGATACCGATAAAGCCACAGAACTAAAAAAAATCCTAAATCATAGATAGGAGAAAGTTCATCCGCGAAGCTCACGGAGCGCAGTTGAGCTTGGTCCCCGATTTAGTAATCGGGGTCAACAAGCGAGTGAGTCAGTCCCGAGCTACCGCTGGAGTAGCGAGAGGGCGGTTCGAGGAGGGACTTTCTCCTAACTACTAAAACTCTTCTTCGATCGCATCCGGCTCTTCCGGCACGGGAGTTTCCTCTGGCATTGCGTGTCCGATGCCTTCTGCCACGTTCTTCATTCTCTGTTCTTGGTTCTCAGTTTTTACGTTTGCTCTTCGATCTACGCGAATTAAACCGGAAATTGGGGTAATCTCAACTCCACGGTCGGCTAAAACGTCTAAGATTTGGTTCATCCCCAAGCTGTCAGAGGACATGTGCCCGGCCACAACCACATTGATATGGTGCTTTCTGGCTTCCTCTCGGTTTTCTTCGCGCATATGCATCCCCACGATCGTGCCTACGCCGGCTTGGGCGAGCTTTTCGTAGATTTCTTTCGCGCCTTCGGTTCCGCCCGTAAACTCGGTGACCGCGATTTTGCCGGCGCGTCGGTCAGGGCTTCCAACAAAAATTCGTGGTCCGGCACTGTGTTTGAGGGCTTCTTTGTATTCTGGTACCTCTTTGATCGCGCGCACCACGTCCCCGACAGTATCAAGGTCCTTGCCTTCCAGATGCCGTTTGATGAACTGGTATGCAAGGTTGTCGGCCGGGGTGTGAATGCACATTAAAGGGATATCAAGCGCGCGCGCCATGTCCACGGCTTGGTTGTGGTTGACGGGCGACACACTCCGGCGCACCTGTTCAATTCGTTCCGCCATCACGCCCTCAGCCACATTGATCGGCACGCCATGTTGGTGCATAAGGTCGGCTTGCAAGTGCATTACCTCATCAAGTGCCGCAAGGCCTTTACCAACCGGATGGTGCGAAATCACAAGGTCAATCGGAACACCGCGTTCGCGCAGCTTGTCTGCCAGCAGGATTTCAGCCGGATCAATGTCAATTCCGACCAATACCCCCCGTACTGGCCGCCCCGGCTCTCCATACGCGATTATCGTGTCAGAATAAGGATGTTCCAAGCGTTCTCGGTCAAACTCCCCCCGTTCGTCCGGGGTTAATTTTTCGTACTGTTTGCGGTTGCGTTCTAAAACACGCCGTAAACCATCTTCACCGCGTGGGTCGGCTTCACGCCCCAGTTTCAATGCCGCGTCATAAACTTCACCAATCGTCATTGTTTCCTTTCAGAGGGGAAAGTATATCGAATTGAGAGCTTAAGGGCAAGTAGTATTAGTTGCTGGGTTTAATCACTGCGGCGTATTCCTTACCGCCCACGTTTAGGTGGATAAAGTACTTGTCAGGGACTCCATTCGTAAGGCCTACATATACATCGGGTTTCACGCCACTGTTAATGGCATTTAGGATTTCGCTGCGGGTTGCGTCATCAACTCCTTTGAATTCTGCAGGTTCCTTTTGATTCAAGAAGTTCAAAATGATTGATTTCTCCTTGTCCCATGTGTCCCGCTGCATGTCTTTTATGTACTCGCCATATTTTTGTTGCAGGTTTGTTTCGGTTGTCTGGGTTGTTTCTGGTTGGACTTGAGTCTCTTTTTCAAATGTTACGCCGAGCGATTTAACATCTTGTGTACTCCAGACACGGTCGGTTGAATGGGTGGGATATAAGTCCGGTCGATGGGCCATATATAAGTCCGGGTGGGCAGTTAAAGCATCATTGAATTGAGTGACAAGTTCCGCTGGGGCACTCGCTTCACCGTGAAGAGCAGCCCACTGTTCCGCCAAGCTGTGGGCCATTTCTGTTTGAGTGTCGCCAGTTATCTCAAATCCCTGAAAACCAAAGCTGTCAGGACCCTTAGCAAAATTATCAAGGTGACCATCCGCGGTTTTGAAGTCGGTCGCATTTAGGGTATCGTCCCATTTGGCTTGCACACTTTCCTGATGCGTCCAGTGCAGGTCGCCGTTTTTATCAAAGCCGATTTGGGTTTCAAACTTACCATCGCCATCAAGGTCTTTCATCACGTTCATACGCGCGACCAAGCCGGCATCGCCGCTGGCGGTATTGTTCCAATCTTTATCCCACACCTGCACTACGGTTCCTTTTTCGTATACAACCTCGCCTTTGTCGTTAAGTACGTCACTTGTCAGAGTGCCGTGGCCGGTTTTAAAGTCGTCAATTTTTATATCTATATTTTTATCAGCGACTCCGTCGCCGCTCAGATCCACTCCAACGTTGTGCGCAACGCCGTCTTTCATCTCAAGCGTATGCCCGCCCCAGGTAATTGAACCGTTTTCAGTATTACCCACAGGCGCCTGAGCATTGAACTCAACTGTTGCTGGGGGCGTGGCGACTTCTGGCTGTCCGGGGGTTGCCTCCGAAGTTACAGGGGGAGTGGCTCCTGGGGTTTCTGGTTGAGCTTCGGGTGTTGCACCCGGAGTTGCCGGAGCATTGGCATCAGGCGCCGGGCCGGGAGAGGATTCGCCCACGGGTGGTTGGGCTTCAGGCGTGGTTCCAACGGGCGGTTCGGCGTGTGTAGTCTCTGGCACGGCAGCAGGTGTTTCATGTCCTGTTGCAGTTTCAACATGCGCCGCACCGCCAATTTCGTTTGCAGCAGCGCCACCCACAAGAGCTCCCGCGATACCAGCAATAAGACTGAACTTTGCAGTTTTACTCTCGGGTACCCCGCGGCTCTTAAGGAACCCTCCAAGCCCTGATCTGAATAGCAATCCTCCCACCCATCCGCCGATAAAGCTTTTACCGATTTGCGTTGGCGCGTGTTCTGCTCCTGCCCCCATTGCAGCAGCGACCCCGAATGCTGTTGCGGCAGCGAGTCCAACAATGCGCACTCGTTTCCACCCTTTTGCTTGTGCTTCCTGTTCCTTTTGGATTGCTTTGACGTTCTCTGAAAGGTACGTATTAATCGTGTCAAATAAAGAGTTAAGTTCTAATCCAATATCGGTGTTAACTTCTTTCAGTTTTGTTTTAATCGCCTCGATCTGCTTTTTTGTAATCCGGTCCGCGATCTCCTTTTCGATCGCGTTCAGTTGATTCTGCGTCACCGTTTCGCGCGTTTGCTCACTGAGTACCGTAACGGCAAGATTTCGAATGATTTCATCGCCGGACATATCCCCAGCGGTTTTCTCGAGTGCTTTCTCCGCTTTTCCTTTAAGCGTTATTTCATAAAATCGTTGGACAATCTCCGCCATCCCACCCGCGGCTAATAAGCCGCGTAACGCGAGTGCCCCAGTAGCTAACGGCGCAACTCCACCGCTTGCCGCTGCCGCGCCAACACCCAACAGGGCAAACGACGCCGCTAAACGAATCTTGCGTGCGCTCTCCGAGCGCCACCAGTGCTTTGTGCGTTCCTTCCAACCCGTGCCGACTTTTCCTTTCTCATACCGCACGGCAAGCGATAATTGCAGGGCTTCATTCGTGAGAGTTAGGGAGACCAGCTCGTGCAATAATTCAGGAGTAAGCTTCTCGCCTGCTTTTTCCCGAGCAAAGATATTTTGATTGAGTTCGTAAAGAACACCACTTTTAGCGATTTCGTATGCCCCCAATGATTTTTCGGATGTACGATTGTGCGCCAAATCCTTGGCAAACGCGACCCGGGCATCTTCGAGTTTTCCTTTTAACTCCGCCGAAATCTTGAGCGGTTTGGGTTCTGCTTCTGGAGTTGGAGTTGCGGTCGGCTCTGCTTCTGGCTCAGCCGCGGCGGTTGGTTCAGGTCCCGCAGTTCCGGCTTCGGGTACAGGTTCTGGCTCTCCTGCTTCATGATTCTCATCATCTGTAAGCTGCCCGCCAATCCCGACATTCCCTTCGCTGTCCCACATCGCAATCACAACGCGTCCACTGGGGAGTTCATACTTGAATTTTTGTGGGGATCTATTGAGAGGGGTTCGGGTATTGAATTCGGTTAGTTTGGAAACGAAATCGTCTGCAGAAAGATCAGGGTTTTTAAGCGCCTCTACTGCTTCTTTGAAATCAGGGTTGCTTTCGTATACTTGCTCCAGCACTTCTTCAGGTGTTTTTGGTACTTTGGGTGTCTCGGGAGCGGCTCCGGTGCCTGCTTCTGGCGCAGGTTCTTCCGCGCTCGCAGCCGCAGGTTCTTCAGCTTTTGTTTTCTCTCCCGGTGCAGACGGAGCAGAAGGTTCGGGTATGGCTTCTTTACGCGAAAGTTTCCCCTCGATTCTCACTCTCCCATTTTTCCACATGAAGGTTAGACGACGTCCATTCGAGAGTCGTTTTTCACGTAGTGAATATCCGCCGGTTGGTTCTGGACGCTTTGCGTTAAAGTTATCAATAATTCGTAAAAAATCTTCGGCGGGCAAGTCGAGATTTGATAGCTCTAAAAGTACGCGCGCGCTCTGGGGAAATTTTATTCCGATAGTCTTCCACCCAGTTATGATTTGCTCTTTCGATTCCTTGGCGGGTTGAGATGTCGGCGGAGTTGGTTCGACAGGCGCTTTAGGCGTGGATTGTTCGGGCGGTGCTGATGGTTCAGGTTTGGGGGTAGAGGTAGTAGAATCTTTCTCCGGCACTTTCTTCTTTCCCTGTTTTTTTTCTGAACCTTTCTCATCTATAGAGGGTGACTCTGTACCTTCTGGTTTCGGAGTGTCGTCTGGCGGAACTTTTGAGCCATTTTCTTTACTAAGTACTTCATGTTGGGCTTTGAGCAGCTTTTTCATACTCGCTTCGGTAATCTTCAAAGTCACGCCTGTATCAGGATCTTTGACAAAGAAGTGCCAGGTGCGCTTTGTGGTATCAATTCTTTCTATCGTCAAATGCTGCCCTTGTTCACCAATGACTTGCTTTCCAACTTCCAGCGCGCGCGGATCAATGGTTTGCGCGAGTCCTTCATGCTCGGACGCTGGTTGAGTTTGAGAACCCGGTGCTGTTTCAGGCATTTTGTTTTTGGAGCTCGGCTTTTGCTTGCTCGATTTGCGTTTGCATCTCGGTAATCAGCTTTTCGGTTTCGGTTTTGGCGATTTCGTCCAGATTCGGAATTGTTTTCGCTAGATATTGATCAGCTTTGGTTTGGTCTTTTTCTTGGAGCGCGTCGAATTCTTTTTGTTGCTCAGGGGTGAGTACCTCAAAGATTTTGAACGAGATGCGGTGGGTGAGGATCTCGGCGAACTGCTTGAGCATTGTTTCTTTTTGTTCGGGCTTGAGGCCGGTCAGGTTCAGGCGTTCGAACAGGTTCTGGGCAGTCTGGTTCATATACTTCCACTCCTTAATTTAAGAGTACATTTATATACATCAAGTTAAAAGGTTTTTAGACAAAAGAAAAAGACAGTCCCCCGCAAGGGGAACTGTCTCACCAGACCATAAGGCCTGATTATGTAGCCCGAAGGCTACCTATCTGGCGCTTGCGATCCGCCGGCGCAGGCCGGGGATGGCGAAGCAGCCGAGGGCGAGTGCCATTGCTCCAGCCGCCGGAACGGCCGCGCCCGGCATGCGCTCGAAAAGGCCACCGGGCTTTGCGCCCGCTTTGGCCTTTTCGGCCGCCGGATCCGTGGGCTTGTCAGCCGGGGGAGCAGGATTGGTACCCTGTTCGGTGCCTTTGGACGGTTCCGAGGTTCCCTTGTCCGCAGGCGCGGAAGGGGTCGTCCCAGCTGCAGGGGGATTCGCGGGCTTGGAATCGGCCGTTGGGTCGAAATCCTTCGTCGCGTGGTCGTAGTCCTTGCTCGGGTCGTAGCCCTGGGCCTTGGCCCAGGATTGCAGCGACCGGACGTCGCCGACCAATCCCTTCGGGTCGTCCTTGGTTCCACCTTCGCCGTAGAGAGTCGCCTCCATCGAGGCGATCTTCTGGGTCTGGGCGAACATCCGGCCGAGGGTTGTACCCTCGTCGGCCATCCAGGTGTTCAACTTGTTCCGCAACAGGTTATCCAACTTGCCGCTCTTGAGAGCGGCTTCGAGGGCCTTGAACAACTTGGCTTCGGAGAAAACGTTCTCCGAGACTCCCTTCTTCCGAAGGTTGGTTCGGGCGCGAGATTTCTGTACTCGCGCCGTAGCCAAACGAACGTTGTCGCCCTGGTAGGCAGCCATTCGTTCCTGTCTCGAGGCCGTCTTGTAGGCTTCGAAGTCGGTCCTGAGCGTGTCGACGTCGGCCCTGAGCGTCTTGACTTGACCATCGTGGCCGTCGAGGCGCTTGTGCGCCGTTTCGTCACGGGTGGCCGTCGGTGCGGGGGGGGATTGCTGGCGGAGCGGGTCGGGTCCTTCGTCGGGAATGACGATTGATCCGCCGCCGGTTGCGTTCTGGTCGTGGCTCCCGACTTGTGTCGGGTCGCCAGTGACGACGATTCCGCCGCCTTCTTGAGCAAATA
>JAGVHQ010000062.1 GCA_020056565.1 Candidatus Berkelbacteria bacterium | reverse complement strand
TGTTAAACTGTCTTCTTACCTGTTAAACGTAATACGCTCTGTCAGGACACTTGAAGTGGTCCACAACTAAGCATAAAAAGGCATGGTGGACGCGAAGCGGGAAACACAACCATCCTGTACACTGATCAGAACTACTCGGTACGGTGGGAGTTCTAATAATTTCGTTTATTCCCCCCTCGACCAGCTCGAGGTAGGGGCTGGGGCTAGAGTAGTATTGAATAGATGACAGGGAAAACACACCAGATTATTGGGCAGACTGTTGGGCTGACAACGTACTTTGCGCTCGCAGGTAGCGATTATAACCCTGCTACTTTTGCATTTGCGGTGGTAGTTTCATCTGTTGCCGCTCTGCTGCCTGACATCGACCAATCTTCATCATCTCTCTGGCAGTCAATTCCGCTGGGCCGAGCAGCTGGCGCAGTAGTAGACCCGTTCATTAAACACCGCAACCTCTCGCACTCTGTGCTCGGGACTGCAATCGTTGGCGCAGTTGCGTACTGGCTGACATCGCTTATGCCGTCATACTGGGGAGTCAACGGGCACGTAATTCTATGGGTTACCCTTTCCTCGTATATAAGCCACCTTTTAGCCGATATGGTTACCGTTGAGGGAATACCGCTTCTTTTCCCGTATCAGCGGATGTTTGGCCTACCACCCCGGCCGTTTCAAGGAGTTCGAATCGTTACCGGCAAATGGTTCGAGAATTGGGTAATCTTTCCGATCGTAAACATTGCGCTTGTGCTCATCATTATTATCCATTGGGATAAAATCCGCGCCGTTCTTTTTAAGTAAAGGTATGATTATTTGTTAAGTTGGCAGCTTGTTCTAAACCTGTTAAGCTAAGGGCGCTATGTCAGGACACTCGAAATGGTCCACAATTAAGCACCAGAAGGGCGCGGCGGACGCGAAGCGGGGGAAGGTGTTTTCGAAGTTGGCCTCCGATATCGCGCTTGCGGCGCGTGAGGGCGGGGGCAAACCTGAGTTCAACAACCGCCTGCGCTTAGCGGTTGCCTCTGCTAAAGCAGCTAATATGCCCAAAGACAATATTGACCGCGCAATCAAGCGCGGGACAGGAGAGGGCGGCGGCGCGCGAATCGAAGAAACGCTTTTTGAAGGGTATGGCCCTGGTGGAATCGCGATCATGGCCGGGGCTGTAACTGACAACCGAAACCGCACGAACTCGGAGGTACGGACGCTTTTTACAAAGCACGGAGGGCACCTCGGAGGCAGCGGGGCGGTTAGCTATTTATTTGATAAAAAAGGCCTCATCCACTCGGCAAATTATTCCGACGAGCTCGAACTGGCAGCGATTGACGAGGGCGCGCTCGATACTGAGAAAACTGATAATGGGTTTGAGGTAACAACCGCGCCCACCGAACTTATGAAAATCACGCAGGCCCTTCAGCAAGCGGGTGCTGAGGTTACCTCGCACACCCTAACGTGGGTTCCAAAAACAACAGTCGCGTTTCAGAATCCGGATCAGCAAAAACAAGCGCTTAGTCTACTACACGCACTTGACGATTTAGACGACATTATTGAATTATCTTCAAACGCTGAGTTTAGCAAATGATCGTCTTGGGCATTGACCCCGGCATTGGCCGGATGGGATGGGGCGTGATTGAAACAAGCCCTGCGGAAAAAATGCTTGACTATGGCTGTATTGAGACCGATATAGGTAACGAAGCGAAGCGGCTGCTCACAATAGCAATTGAGCTGCGCAAAATTTGTGCGGAGTACCGTCCCGCATACATCGCAATCGAGCAGCTGTTTTTTTCCAAAAACGTCAGTACTGCCATGTCGGTTTCGCAAGCGCGCGGGGTGGCGCTTATGATCAGTGCGGAATTCAAAATTCCCACGGTTGATATTTCTCCCTCAAAAGCAAAATCCGTAATGGGCGGCGGGGCTCTCAAGAAACGTGATATTCAAATACTTATCCAAAAGCAGTTTAAGTTGGTTGAGTTACCGCAGCCCGACGACGCGGCGGATGCGCTGGCGATTGCGCTTGCAGGTGCCGCCGAGGTACGGTGGAATAAGCTGATTAAAAAGTAAATCCGAAGCGCGAATTTAGAATTGAATCTAGGAGGGTGCTATCCCACAATTAAGGCAGAACATTATTACCGGCGAGTGGGTGGTGATCGCGCCCGAGAGAGCGAAGCGCCCCTCGGATTTTGTAACCGCGGCTTCAGTGCGCACTGACTCTAAACTCGACTGCGCGTTTTGCGAAGGGGGGCTGGCGTACAAAGAACGTTTGCATGGGTTTGAGAATGATGAAATCTACGTTATCCCGAATAAATTCCCGGCGTTTGTCGAAGACGAAAAATCACTCTCGGCGCGCACAACCCCGGATGAAGGTAATTTTTATACCCGCAAGCCGTCTTTGGGTGGACATGACGTAATCGTCGTCAAGGACCACGATTTGGACTTACCGCATTTCAACCACCGCGTCTGGGTCGAAATGTTTTTGATGTTCCAGCGCCGGTACGACCACTTCCGCAAAACGGTAAATGCGCTTGCCTCGGTGGGAATCTATAATCACCTCTCCCCTGCTGGGGCCTCGATTCAACACCCGCACGCGCAGTTAATGGCCTCCAACGTAATCCCGAACTTTATCGAAAAGGAATTGCACGGTGCGGAACGCTGGTTTGAAACAAGCGGGCGTTGCGTGTTCTGCGCGCTGATCGAGCACGAGCTCAAGGAGCATGTACGGGTTATTTATAAAAGCTCCTTATGGGTGGCGTTTACGTTTTATGCCGCCCGCTTCCCGTTTGAAATTTGGGTGCTGCCGTTGGACCATCACTCGCGCTTTGAAGACGCGGCGCGAGCTGATATTGACAGTTTGGCGACCTGTTTTACAGATGTATTTCAGAAACTCAACACCGTGTTGCGTAACCCCCCGCTCAATTTCTATATCCACTCCATCCCCAACGACATCACCCACGCCGACTATTACCACTGGCATATCGAAATCACCCCCCGCCTTTCCACGTACGGCGGGTACGAACTGGGTAGCGGAATGGTGATTGATGTCGTCAGCCCCGAAAAAGCCGCCGAGTTTTTGAGAGCGAAAAAATAATATGTCTGAAGGTTTAACGCCCTCTGATAAAAAATTTGTAGCACCGCGAACAGGGTTCAAGGAACAATCGTTTATCAATGATGAAAAGTCTGAAGTATATGAGCAGAACTTAGAGCAATTTAAACGCTTGATTGAAAGCGCTAAAGATTTGGTGCTCGCGACTGATTTCGACGGAACAGTTTCAGGGTTTGACCCAAATCCGAAAACCGCTGGGATCGACAGGAAAGCGCAAGAAGCGTTATTGAAAATCCACGCCTTAGGCGTGCCGGTAGTGATTATGACCGGACGTGCCGGCGCTGAAGTGGCCAGGCTTGCACAAATTCCAGGAGCGGTAATTATCGGCACGGCGGGTTGGGAAGTTTACAAGGCGGACGAAAATGATCCGACAAAGGGCGAGAGCCGGGTAGACGAGCGATTAATTCCCTACCATCAAGAAATTACTACTATTCTCAAAACCGTTCGAACCAAGTTTTTTGAACGTGTGGGTGGGGCCGACACCGTTGATCACTCAATGGAGATGACAACTGAAGTTCCTACCTCACTCGGAACGGTGATATTTGAAAAGAAAGCCCTGACTTCAGAGTTTCCAGAGGGAATTACTCAGGAATATAACCTTAATGGTGTTGATAGTAAGAAATGGGATGAACTTGTGGCAGCATTGGAGTCAGACTTCAACGAACATGTTAGTCCTGGTATAAAAGAGTTGTTCAAGTTAAAAGCAAGTATTGACCGCGCCCACCAACCTCCCACCTGCCGCGTATCGATTTCTCCGTTGGGAGAAGAAGGTAAGCACAAGAGCCTTATTCAATTGCTTCGAAAAGACGATGAAATTAATCAACATACTGGTCGCCCTCGTCGCAAGGAATATTTTAAAGGTGTACCAGGGGGGTTTGACGGCGTAATCTATATTGGCGATTCAAATGCGGATGCCAAGGCACTGCGCGCCACCCATCTTACGCGTGAGATTGCAGGGAGACAGTCAGCGGGGGTGGTAACGTTCCGTCCCGAAGATGTTGGTAAGAACGTTCAAGATAGAGCTGTAAGAAACGCCGACGTTTCAGTAACCCGCGTTGAAGGTACTGCGCAATTTTTAACAGATATTGCTAATCTTATCGAACAGTACTATAGAAAGTAGGTATGCATATTATCCAAGTCTGTCAGCGGTTTTATTATGGAGGCGGGCAAGAGCGGCACGTTTTACATATTTCAAAAAATCTTGCCAAACGTGGTCATAAAGTAACAATTGTCACAAGCGAGATCGGGGCTTCCTCTGAATTTAGAAAAACTTTGAAATTAGAGGGTGTGCGGGTAAAAAAGCTGCCCGCGATTGAACTGGACGAACCAGCGAATCAAATTCTTTTTCCAACCCTGCTTTCGTATCTCGTTAAAGAAGATTTTGACCTCATTCATGCCCATGGGGCCTTGACCCAGGCGGCACAGGCCTCATTTGTCGGGGCGCGTTTTAAAAAAAAGCCCCATGTTTTTACCCCTCATTACCATCCGTGGAACGCCTTTGATAATCCGAAAATCCGCCTGATTCGCCGCTACATGGAACGCACGACGATGGTGCCAGTAATTCAGTGGAACCAAGCCACGATTACTGTCTCGGATTACGAAAAAGAAATTTTGTGCGAAAAGTATCCGTTTTTAAAGGCCCAAAAAATCCACGTTGTTCCAAACGGCGTAGACGTGACATTCATCGACAACGTAGTTCCTCGCCGCGATGTTCGCAAAAAATTCAAAATTCCGGAGAATCGCCGGTACGTTTTATTTTTTGGATCAACGACCGATCTGCGTAAAGGAATTGATCGCGCGATTAACTCTTTCTCACTCGTGGTCAAGAAAGTTCCGAATGCGCATTTAGTTATTCTGGGAGCCCACACCGATACCTCGCCCATGATTGAACACATGCTGACCGATTTGCGGTTAGAAGGTAAAGTCACGGCGTGCGGGTACGTTTCAGATAAAGAAAAAGTGGCGTTTCTGCGGATGGCGGACGTTTTGATCTCGCCGACAATTTACGAAGCATTCGGGATCGTGTTGGCGGAGGCGATGTATACCAAAGTGCCAGTCGTGGCGACCCATCGAGGAGGCATCCCGTATGTCTTGGAGCACGGCAAGCACGGCTATTTAGTCGGAAGTTACAAGAGCGTGCACGCCTTTGCAAAATATACGATTCGATTACTGAAAGATGAAACGTTACGGGAACAACTAGGACAAGCCGGTCATGAGCGCGTCGTCAAAAAGTTCCAATGGCCCCACATTACCGATAAAATCGAACGTTTGTATGAAACGGTGAGCGGATAATGGCACGAGTTCTCATTATCTCGCCTTTTTATTCCGATCCCCCCTCTTCTGGAGGATCGATTAGAATTCAGCATATTAGTCGTCAACTGTGCGCACACGCTCACGAGGTCCACCATCTTTATTTTCGGGATCAACTGAACAAGCACGCTTTAGCAAGAACGTACCGCAGAAATACTATTACCTATCACTTTGTACCGAACAGAGTTCCTGTAAGCTCTCTTTCTGTAGGGCAATGGTTGGGGGCTTTATTTCAAAAAAAAAGTTTAAAAGGCGCCATGCAGTACCCGCTTGGTCCAGTCAAAAAAACGATTGACGAATTGATTGAACAAAAAAAGTTTGACCTTGTACTCGTCGAGTTTACGTGGCTGTCAGAATTTACCGTGTATCTAAAAGACAGTTTTGGGCAGCTGCCTGTTTTTTTAGACTCACATAATGTCGAAACGATATACGATCTTCAAGAAATGCACGAAAAACCGTTTTATGAAAACTTATTCGCACGATTGTTCAACACGTTTCTAAAAAAAGAGGAGAAGCAAGCTCTGGGAAGAGCGGACAAAGTCTTTGTCGTTTCCGAGGTTGACAAAAAAAAATATGAGGAAATGTTTGCGCGCCTACCGCTTTCAAAAAAAATAACCGTTGCTCCCAACGGAGTCGATGTGGCCTCCTTTACTGACGCCGTACAAAACGAGGCGATTGAGCGCTACGATGTGATTTTTGTAGGTTGGATGCGATACCCACCAAACGTTCGCGCAGTTAAGTTTATTGCTGAGGAAATATTGCCTCGTTTGGAAACACCGATTACCTTTGCCGCAGTGGGCGGTGAACCACCGGAAGAAATAAAGAACTTATCAATCGCCAATCCGAACATTTTCGTTTCCGGGACTGTCAGTGATGTAAAACCGTTTCTCTTGAGGTCAAAAATATTCGTGGCGCCGCTGTTTGAGGGAAGCGGTACGCGGCTAAAAATCCTTGAGGCGTTTGCAGCAGGTACGCCGGTTGTGTGTACTACTCAAGCAGCCGAAGGTATTCTCTATGAAAATAGTCGCGACTTACTGATCGCGAATACCCCCGACGAGTTTGCCAAAAATATCAAACTATTATTGAAGAATAGGAAACTGTACCGTGATGTCCAGCTTAATGCGAAACGACTTGCACAATCCCACTATGATTGGAAACTTACACTGGCACCGATGATGCGTGAAATTAATCACTGCGTGAAATGAACACAGACGAGTCACTGTCAATTTGCATTATCGCAAAAGACGATTTACACAACGTTAAGCGATTACTAGAAAATGTTCAGGGGTTGGGAGCTGAAATAGTAATTGTGGATACCGGATCACCTGCCGAAGTAATTGCATATGAAACACAACAGGCCTCGACTGTCATACGAAAGCAGTGGAATCACGACTTCGCGTATATGCGAAACTTTGCAATCGAAACCGCACAGAGTGCATGGATATTAATGTTGGACACCGATGAAACAATTACCGAAGAACTCAAAAGAAAGATCCCCTCTTTACTATCTGATTCGGATATTGAGGGCTACAATTTTAAGCGCATTCATTTTGTAGATGAAAAAAATCCGCTCGTCGATTATTGGTTCCATCTGAGATTATTTCGCAGACACGCTCATTATTTTGGTGCAATTCACGAGTCAATTAAAAACGTAACAAAAACAGAGAACATAGATTGTGAGAATTGTTCTATTTTGCATCACAACCCGCGCTCGTACCAAAGAATAAAGTCACTTAAATACGTGGCGGAGTTACGCTCAAAAATCCAGGAAGCCCGGGCCTCCGGCGACAGCAGGATGGCGGATTACTACGCCTACAAACTGTGGATTGTCGAAAACATCCATCTGTTAGAATCATTACCCACCGTTGATTTTGAACTTTTAAAGAAACGCTACGCTGAATATGAAAAAAGAAAAAAATACATTAATGCACGAATTAAAAAAGAAGCGTGGCCGGTGGAGACGTATTAAAAGATGATTGGATTTATCAAAGGAACGATTCGGGCAGTGGTGGGTAACGATGTGATTATCGAAACACCCTCAGGTATTGGGTATCGGATCGCATACCCCGTAGTTGGTTTGAAGGAAGACGCCGAGTTTGAATGCTTTGTGAGCCACATTGTGCGCGAGCGTGAGCAAACGCTCTATGGGTTCAAAACCATCGGGGAACTCGCGACATTTGAAACATTGTTGACCGTTTCGGGCGTGGGGCCCAAGAGCGCTTTTTCAATCATAAAGCACTTAACGCCTGAACAGGTTCGTAGTGCAGTGGACAATGGGGAGGGGGCGGTGTTCGCGACTATCCCGGGGATCGGTAAGCGGGTTGCAAGCAAAATCGTGATTGAGCTCAAAGACACATTGGAAAAAGTCGAACTGGGTACGGGGGCGGATACTGAAGTGGTGGGCGCGCTCAAAAACTTAGGGTACGCCTATGAAGATATCCGTGCTGCGCTCGCTGAGATAGATCCTGAGAAAGCAGTGGAGCAAAAGGTCTCGCAGGCACTCAAATGGCTCGCCTCGCGCTCTAAAAAATAGATTTAGCTGATCAACCGCGCTACATATAATCTCTCAGGGCACTTTACAGGAGCGCTCACGCTTCCTGTGCGTTTGCTCACCCGTCGAGATCATATGTAGCGCTTCACTCGGAAAAAATAAAAAAAGGACCCGCAGCGTGCCGGGTCCAAACGTAGAGGGGCGTAGGAGGGGGTTCAACGTATGCTGATTCCCTCGCCCAGCGGTTCAACCTTAAAGGTCTCTCCCCCGTCGCTGCTTTCTGCAAAAAACAGTTCAACAGCAACGTCGGGAAACTCCTTGCGCAGCAGCTCGGCTGCTCTGCGCAGATCGTTCTCGTGCTGGGCGCGTTCCGCTTCCGTTGAGTGAAACGCGTCTGACCCGCCGTATGCACCGCAATCGCGGTGATTGACGAGCATTACGCGCCGTACCCCATGCTTTTCGACCCCGATTCGTATGGCGTCAAGCGCCATTGGTCCTATCTGGTCATCCAAAAGCGCTTTCGCGACCCCTGGAAACCGTACTTCATCACACCCCCCATTCGAAATGCATGGTTCGAGGAACTCGTTCATCGCCCGCCGCAGGCGAAAATCCATGCAGCCAAACAGTAGATCCGAGCATCCATGACGACCTTTGTGTCTGTTTTGTTCCATACAATTTAGACAGTTTACGCGTTTAATAAATAAAAGTCAACGATCTGTTTTTTTGGTGAGATATTTCGTCCACTGACTTGATAATAAAAATCAAACCATTGACCCGTTCGACTCCCTCGACATTGCTCGGGATAAATACGCTCAGGGTGTTACTGAAAATTCAAAGGGTTGACTTTTATTGACATCTCTGGTACGACTGAATGAGGCTTGCTTCGAGTTTATCGAGAAGTTACGCTTGATAAGTCGATAGTCAAACCTTCAAAGGTCGAGTAATAATCATAAGCTTTTCACTAAGTTCGAAGTAAATGAAAAACGAGTTTAACGTCCTTGGGATGGCTTTAAACCTCGGCTGGATGATTGCCGGCCCGCTGGTGGCACTTGCTCTTTTGGGCAGGTACCTTGATCGGGTTTACAACTCCAGTCCCTGGTTTATTATCGCCGGGCTCCTTCTGGCGCTCACAATCTCGAGCGTGCTCGTGTATCGTTTAGTTCGTAAGGTAATGGAATAATTCCTCACTGGAAATCGAAACAAATGCATATATCGCTCGCTGCAGAAAAAATAGGGACGCTTTTTGGATGGCCAATTACAAATACGGTGGTTACGTTTTGGATTGCAATCGCGCTTATTCTGATTACAGTATTAATAATGCGGTTCACACTCAAGCTCGTCCCCGGTGGATTGCAAAACATTTTTGAGCTGCTCGTAGAGGGGCTCTTGAATATTACAACGCTTGTTTTCGGTACCGAAAAAGAAGCCCGTCGCTACTTTCCGTTTCTGGCGACGTTTTTCATCGCAATCTTAGTTACGAACTGGATGGGCCTTTTACCCGGTTACGGCTCGATCGGTTTTCGGGAAATCGAGGACGGTAAAGAAGTATTCGTGCCACTTTTGCGTTCGACAAGTGCCGACCTCAATACCACTCTGGCGTACGCCCTAATTTCTGTCGGCAGCGTGCAGTATTTCGGAATCCGCTCGATGGGAACGAGCAAATATTTTGGCAAGTTCTTTAATTTCAAAGGCCCTATCAACTTTATTGTGGGCCTGCTGGAGCTCATTTCAGAGTTTACGAAAGTGATTTCGTTCAGCTTCCGGTTATTCGGAAATGTCTTTGCGGGTGAGGTGCTTTTAATGGTAATCGCATTCTTAGTGCCGGTGGTGGCTACCGTTCCATTTCTGGGCTTAGAGTTATTTGTCGGAGCGATCCAGGCGTTAGTCTTTTTCATGCTTACGGCAGTTTTTATTAAGTTAGCAATAACAGCGCATTAGAAAGGAGAAAGATGGAACCAGAGTCTGCTAAATTGTTCGCCGCCGCCCTGGCAATTGGGGTTGGTGCGATCGGCCCAGGAATCGGAATTGGATTGCTTGCATCCAAAGCAATGGAAGCAATCGGCCGCAACCCCGACGCAGCCGGGAAAATCCAGGGTGCAATGATTTTGGCGATGGCGTTTACGGAAGCAATCGCGATTTACGCCTTAGTCATTGCCCTGATCATCAAGTTTGTCTAAGAGGAAAGTTTTCAGTTAATTAACCATGGAACCATCCGGTATATCAGCTTTAGGGATCGACGTTCGCGTGCTTGTTTTGCAGGTGATCAACTTTGCGATCCTGTTTGGTTTGTTACGGTGGTTTGCGTACAAACCCGTAATTGCGCTTTTAGACGCGCGGCGTAAAAAAATTGAAGAAGGGCTGGTAGCAGCAGAGCGCAGTATTGCCCACGAAGCGGAAATCAAAGAAAAAGAAAAAAATATTGTAGACCACGCCCGCGAAGAAGCGCATTTGACGATTACAGCCGCCAAAGCCGAGGCGCAAGATTTGCGTGAGAGCGAAAAGGCCAAGCTCGAGCAAGAGCTTGGGAAAGTTGCCCAACGCCACATGGAACAATTACAGGCCGAACACGAGCGAACACGCGTAGAGTTTAAGAAGTCTCTGGGCGTATTGGTGGTTCGAGCAACCGAAAAGGTCATCGAGCAAAAAATTGATCCGGAGTGGACCGAAAAGGCAGCGCAAAAAGCGGTTAAGGAGCTCGCGTGAAAACCCAGCGAGCACAAATCGCGTTGAATGCGCTCAAGCGCGGCATCGAGGCAAAGAAAGTCGCCCGCTATCTTTTCGCAACCGCCCCGGTGCGTAACCGCCGAATGATGCTAGAGCGAACCTTGCGTGAGCTCACCGAACGCGCGGACGAACTTGATCATAATTACCGCCTGCAGGTTATTACCCCGTATCCCCTTTCCGCTTCTCAG
>JAGVHQ010000049.1 GCA_020056565.1 Candidatus Berkelbacteria bacterium | reverse complement strand
GCCCGCCGCATGCTTGGCCGCACGCCCGATTCAATTGTCGCGGCCCACCCCCTTAAAGATGGCGTCATCGCAAGTTACCGGATTACCGAGGCAATGCTCAGATATTTTATTAACCGCATTGGCGGTCGAATTCGGCTTGTGAAGCCCGACATTATGGTCGCGGTACCAGCCGGTGTTACTTCAACCGAGCGGCGAGCAGTCGTCGATGCATGCATTCAGGCGGGCGCGAAGCACGCCTACATTATTAAAGAACCGATTGCCGCGGCATTGGGGGCAGGGATCCCGATCGCAACCCCGGAAGGGCATATGATTATTGATGTGGGCGGCGGCACAACCGAAGTAGCGGTAATCGCGCTCGGTGATATTGTCGCGGCCACATCGGTTCGAATCGGTGGAATCAAAATCGACCAAGCGATCGGCAACTACATCCGTAAGAAATACAACTTGATCGTGGGCGAACAAACCGCCGAACAAATCAAAATCAAAGTTGGCGCGGCAATGCCCTTAAAAAAGGATCTCTCGCTCGAGGTTTCGGGCTCAAATACCATTACGGGCCTACCGGAATCAATGCTTGTGCACACCACCGACGTTGTGGCGGGCATCAAAGCCGAACTGGCTGAAATCATCAATGCTGTTAAATCAGTGCTGCAAAAAACGCCGCCGGAGTTGGCCTCAGATGTGATGGACAAAGGGATTGTGATGACAGGCGGGGGTTCGATGCTGCGCGAGTTTGACGCTCTCTTATCAAAGGTAACGGGTGTTCCATGCCAAGTGGCGGAGGACCCCTTATTGTGTGTCGTCAAAGGCGCCGGGATCGCGGTTGAAAACCTTAGCGCCTACAAAAAATCAGTCCTCTGGGCCAAATGATCTGCAGCTGGAAGGAAGGGGCTTCATTTCGAAGTCAGCCCCCTCCTTCCAGCACCTTCCTCCCCCGACACGACTTCTCTTGGAGCGTCAGCGGTCACGCTGCTTTCTTCAAAAATCCGAACTCGTCTCCGCCAGCTGGCGGATCCTCAAACAGCGGTTTTTGTAGAAGCGCAGCTCACCGCTAACTTCCAGAAAAGAAGAACGCCGGAAAGACAAGGTCCGTCTTTAACGGAAAGATAAAAATAAGGGATAATAGAACTATGCAATTTGGAATTGATGCTTCGCGCGCGACAAAACCGCAGCCAACCGGCACGGAATATTATTCCGCCGAAATCATTAAAGCCCTTGCCGAGCTCAACACAAAGCACGAATTTATTCTGTACTCACCCGTTGAACCGACAGGCGAGTTAGCCGCGCTTCCGAACAATTTCCGTTGGAAGGTAATCCCATTCCCACGTCTCTGGAGCCAAGTACGCCTTTCGGCCGAGTTCCTTAGTAGACGACCGTCAAGTGAGGTCGTGTTCGAACCCGCGCACACGGTACCGCTTTTCCACCCACGAGGCATGGTTACGACTATCCACGACCTCGGATTTTTTCGCTTTCCGGAACTCTACACCTCACTCGAACGCTACTACCATGGCTATAGCTTTCGTTTCAGCGCAAAACACAGCGCCCACATTATTGCGGTATCTGAAGCGACAAAAAAAGATATCCTCCATTTTGCGCCCGCCACACCCCCTGAAAAAATCACGGTAATCTACCACGGCTATCACAACAAGGTGTACAAACCGGCTCAAAAACCACTGAAAAAGATCGCGGTTGGGTACCGCATAATTGAAGCGCCGTACTTCTTTTTTGTCGGTCGAATTGAGGAAAAGAAAAACATCAGCCGTACCCTTACGGCATTTGAGCAGTTCAGCCGCGCTCATCCTGAATACAGCTTGGTCTTGGCGGGAAAACCCGGTTACGGTTACGAGCGCTTTCGATCTCAAATTATGGAGTACCCTTTTGCGATCCGCTCTCGAATTTTCTTTTTGGGATACGCCTCCGAAGAGCATGTCGCGCTTTTGATGCAACATGCCGCGGCATTTGTTTTCCCAAGCTTGTTCGAAGGGTTCGGGATGCCACTTTTGGAAGCAATGGCGGCCCACACACCAGTAATCTGCTCGGATACGACTTCACTTCCAGAAATCGCGGGGGATGCCGCGTTGCAAGTCGGGCCCCGCGATACTAAAGCGCTTGTACATGCGTTTGGCGAAGTCGTCAGACCGGAAGTGAGAAACAAATTAGTGAAACTCGGGGAGCGGCGCGTAAAACAGTTCTCTTGGCGCAAAGCAGCAAAAGAGACGCTTGCGGTTCTGGAACAGACAGCAGAAAAAATAAAAAAGTAGAGTTCAGTTATCAGAACTTTACCGCCTCAGACACGCTCGGCTGTCCCACCGGACATCCTCGCTCGGTCCTCGGCCTGCGATCTCGAAGCGCCTCTGGCGCATCGGGAACCATGGTCGCGGTCGGCCTGTGGGTGGTCTTCAACGGCAAAGTTCTGAAATAGAAACCCAAACTTTCTCAAAAGAATTCTATCCGCTCAAAAAGATCGTTCTTCTTTCCCTGCCCTTTATTCTGTATTCTTAAATAGGGAGGGGGAGAATGCGCGGAGCGGAAACGCAGTGGCGACTCGAGATTGCGACTAAAGTTGAACTCTTTTATTGGGCGCTGTTGATTGGCTATGTTGCGATTGTGAGCTGGTGGCCCGGTTTTGTAGCAGGGTGGGACACGGTTATCTTTGGAGCAGTGTATACGCTCTATATTCCTGTCTTTCACCGACGTTTTATGAGCACGCTGCTTAAATATCAACCCCATCTCGCCACAATTGTGGATGAGCTCATGGGGCTCATCTTAATCAGTGTAATAATCTTTCTAACCGGCGCTTGGACGAGCCCGTTTTTCTTTTTGTACTTTTTCCCAATCTTATTTTCCGCCCTCCTACACCGCGGACTCGGGCGCGTATCACCCTGGTGGGTAGTCGGAACGGAATTAATGCTACTTACGGTAATGGCCTTCGATACCACTGTACTGACTGACATTCTTTCCAATACCTTACTTGCCTTCATTAATATCGGCGCGCTATTTCTGATTGCGGGAATCGTCACGAGCGTCCTCTATAATCTCGAGGAGAACTGGCGTGCAAAAGAAGAGGCGGAACGCGCGCAGCGCCTGGCAGAATCAGTAGCCGACAAGCTACGCGACCTGAATGCACTCAAAAACGATTTTATCGCCGTTGCCACGCACGAACTTTCAACACCAATTACGATCGCGAAAGGGCGGCTTTCAATGGCGTTGGACGAGGGCAAGATTAAGCTGTCGGAGAAAGACCGGCATTATTTTGACGCAGTCACGACCAGTATTAATCGTCTGGGCGCGTTGGTGCGCGATATTCTAACAGTCAGCCGGTTGGATGCTGGCCTTGTTCGTTTGGTAACCGGCGCATATCCGGTAGAACAGATTGTAAAAACGGCACTCAAAAAAATCCCCGCTGATATCCGTGTACGGGTTGTACATGAAGCCCCTACGCGCGAATTGCCCAAAGCCGAGCTAGATGCGTCCAAGGCAACCGAAGTTTTGGAAAAGGTAATCGAAAACGCAGTTAAGTTTACCGCACATCATTCTGACGGAAAGCGGGGCACCGTAACGATCCGCTATAGCACCTCGGCGGAGCATATTCTCGTGCACGTGGACGACCAAGGCCCCGGAATTGCCGCACGTGATCGGCGCAAGATTTTCGAGCGTTTTTCCCAAATCGATCGCTCGCGGTGGGAACAACAGGGGAGTGGACTTGGGCTTTATATCGCCAAAGAGATTATGAAGCTTACTAAAGGCACAATTGAGGTTGCCGAGTATAAAGGCGGGACACGCTTTACGCTTTTCTTTCCCTTGGCCCAGGACGGGAAATGAAGGTCTTAATTGTCGAAGATCATCCTGAGATTTCGGCACTCTATACCGAAGCGTTTAAAGCGCGCGGATGGGATGTGGAGTGCGCTGAAAGCGGTGCTGAAGCGCTCAAGATGCTGGCAGAGAGCACGCCGACAGTCGTGGTGCTTGACCTCTTTTTACCCCGTGGACATGGGATCGAAGTATTAAGTGAAATGAAAAGTAACCCACGCTATAAAAAAATCCCCGTGATTGTGGTGAGCGGCCGGCTCTCCCACGAGGAGATTGATGCGGCTAAAGGACTCGGGGCAGAGGCCATCCTGCATAAAACAGAGATCACGCCATTCGACTTAGTCCAAACGGCGCAGAAATTGACGATGTAGAAAGAAAGAGGGCCCACGCCGGGGAGGCGCGGACCCTTTCGAGGCGGCAGACATGCGCCGAATGCATGCGCCAAACGAGTCGAACTCATCAGGTTTCCCCCTTATCAGTCTGAAGGACCCAATGCAGCCGTGCTGCGAATTGGGCCCTCTGCCCTTGGTATCTGATTACCTCAGGCGTTTTTCCGGTTTCAAACCGGTGAACTTAGTGGCCCGTGCCGTTCACCTGGTCTGACCGGAGATCGTTCCGTTGACCTTGTTGTCGAGCGCGCCGAGCTGGGAGTTCTTTCCCATCGGCGGCCCGGTATTGCCTTGACCGTATTCGAGGTTGGTCCCTAGCGCTATCGTCTGCGGCGGGTCCAATCCGTTGCTTCGGAAACGTTTCATAGACAGAAAGCTCCTTTTCCCAAGGTCGGGACAAGCGCAGTGGTGCGACACTGCACTTGTCAATGAGAAGGTTCACACCGTATCTCATCCGCACGAGTAACGGTGGGTTCGCCGCTTGATAGGGCAAAGCCGGCGGCAAAGGCACTCCAGTGCGGAGTGACCTGCCACGATTCGGCTCTGCCTTCGTGGTAGTGGATCGATCGGGGTCGCGGAGGTCCCTGAAGACTTTGAAATCTCAAAGCGCGAACCTTCAGGCCTTACCGCTGTTTTAGGCGCTTGAATCGAGCGTCCCCAGCATCGCAGGAAACGCCAGATCATCGCCGAAAGACCAACCAAAGACATCACCCACCACGGGTGTCGAACTGCCCTCCGCGGGGCGCGTCCTAATCTATACAAGTGTCACTACCCTCCCTTATGAACGCGAGAAGAATGGACGAAGGTTCTGCGGCGTGCTGTGCCAAGCAGCGCATAGTGCGGGACAATTCCGTTTGACCCGCGGGCCGAGCGCACTAAGCGACATTCAATAGTTTCACCTCAATTATCAAGGGTTCTGTAAACCAAATGCCGAAGCAAATGATTCACATCTTCCCAAGTATAAACCCGTCCTCGCGCAAAAAAAAGAGGGCCGCGCCCGGCAGAACGCCGAGCGGGCCCGTCTCACTGAGGCTTGCCGAGGCAAGCCCACCCCAGATGCTCACGTTCGAGTCATTCGGGCCCTTCTGGGAAGGGGAAGTTCCGAATATGGATGCGCGCCTACTGGTCCGAAGACGCACAGACTCGATTTGTCCCCCGATGAAGGGGGTGTTGGAATCACGGACCTCGGCGCGAGGAGGCTCAAGCCAGCGCCGAAGGCCCGATGCTGTCGCAAAAAGGCCAGGTTTACCTTCCGCGTCAGCGATCCAGAAGAGTTCGAGGGAGGAGTCCGCCCAAACTTTCTGGAAATCGAAGGGTCTGCGCGATGCATGGCTTGCCAAAGCGCAGTACCCTTCACGGTCATACCCGATACAATTGGAGGTGTAAGGTAGACCGTTCATAGCTCGATAAAAGACGGAGTTGATGGAAAGGGGATCGGCGGAGACGAAACGATGAGTAACGACCCGCCGAAACCCCTTTGTCGCACCAGCGTTATGAATAAACTGGTTTGACCTTCGTGCACTTTTTGGCTCCGGAGGTGACACGAAACCACAGTGCCTTTCGGCACACCTCTCAATCGTTCCCTCAATCCTCTTGTGAACCCCAAAGGGTTACGTTTGGGAGGAAACGGCTCGAGTTGTTCAGATCCTGCTTTGCCCACAAGGGATGGGGGCATCGCACTACGAACAAAGGTAGTATTACTCCATCTTCGAACGCTGTCAAGCTCCCATATCCCACATCCGATGTGGGATATGGGACAGGGCGCAGACCCCGCAAAGCTTTAACGCAGTGGGGGTCAAGGGCAGAGTCCTCGGTTTGCTTTGTATTTAGCACGCTACACGTTACGATAACAATAAGGCTTCTGATGAAAGTCGCATTTGTGCATGATTTTCTTACAACCCAAGGGGGAGCAGAGCGCGTACTAACCGCGCTTCATTCACTGTACCCGGAAGCGCCGGTTTATACCCTCTGGTACGACGAACAGGGGACCCGAGGGGCTTTTTCAGCATGGGATATTCGGCCATGGAAGACCGGCCCACTCAAGCGTGCGGCACTCTGGCGCTTTCCGATGGCGATTGAGAGTTTTGATTTTTCTCGCTACGATTTAGTAATCTCCTCCTCCAGCGCATTTTCCAAAAGCATCCTGACGAACCCCGGAACAATCCATATCTGTTATTGCCACACGCCTGCCCGCTATCTGTGGGACTGGACGCACGAATATTTGAAGGAACAAAAATTAGGTCCTCTGCGTCGAGCAATCGTCTCGTGGATAATCCATTTCATGCGCACGTGGGATCAAACGTCCGCAGCACGTCCTGATTTCTGGATCGCCAATTCCGAATACATCGCCGCTCGTATCAAAAAATACTACCGCGCACACGCGAGCGTAATCTATCCGCCGGTTGAACCGCTCACAGCACCCGAACAGGTCCACAAGGAAAACTTTTACCTATTTGTCGGACGCCTTTCCGCATACAAACGCGCGGATTTGGCGATTGAGGCATGTCGGATCACGAGAGAACCGCTTGTAATTGTCGGCGAGGGGAAAGCCGAGCAGGAGCTGCGGCGTAAAGCGCAGGGAACAAAAACAGTGTTCCGCGGTCGCGTGAATGACGAAGAGCTGGCGTGCTTATATACCCAAGCACGGGCCGTGATCTTCCCCTCGGATGACGATTTCGGGATCGTCCCAGTAGAAGCGCTTGCAGCCGGCACACCGGTAATTGCATATGCTAAAGGTGGTGCGCTGGAAACCCTAACCGACGAAACCGGCATCTTTTTCGATCAACCAACTTCGGCGTCTCTTGCCCACGCGCTTAAAACATTTCATCAGAGGGAGCGTGAGTTTAAACCAGACGTCTTACGAGAACGGGCTAAAGATTTCTCAACCGCACGCTTTGTGCGAACGTGGCGCTCTTTCATCAAAAAACATATCCCCCAATGACAAAACGTATTGCGATTATTATTTCTGGAGTCTTGAGCCCCTATCTCATCGCGCCTCTGGCGGCGCTGATTTCGATTCTTGCGTACGCCCCGACAACCGGAGATGTAATTGTCTGGGCCGCGGTAATTTTCGGCCTTGCTTTTTTCCCAAGTGCAATCGATCTGTTTGCCGGCTATCGCTATAAACGGATTCCAGACCTGCGCCTCCTGGACAAAGCCGACCGGCGCGAACTCTATGTTGTGACGACGATTAGTATCACCCTCTCTGCGATTGTCTTAGCGGGGATCGATGCCGCTCCAGAAGTAATCACGGTAAGTGCGGCGAGTGCGTTAATCTGCGCGGCGCTCGGAGTCGTAAATCAATTTACAAAAGTAAGTCTACATACCGCGACAATTACCTGGGCGGCCTCGATGCTTGGGTTTGCCGTCAACCCGATCTTCTTTGCGGCACTCATACTTGTACCGATTGTTGGATGGGCGCGGATCTTTCGGGGGCGACATACGCTTGCACAAGTAATGCTCGGCGCGCTGATTGCATTTGGTGGGAGCGCGCTGGTGTGGTGGAGCGCGCAGATTCTTACGGGTAGCTGAAATGGTTGGATTATTCGCACTGCTGAGTGGATGGTTTTTTAGCTACGCTCTTGCGCGCCGATTTACACACTCGACAATCCTCGCGGGCGCTGCCACCCTTACTTTCGGAACGCTTATCACCGCATGGATTTTTTGGGTATTGCTTGCACTCCCCACGTTACCTTTTATTCCCGTTCTTGTTTTTGTAGCACTTGCACAGTATTTAATCGGCTTCGTGCTTATCAAAAAAAGAGTTCCCGCACACACACTACCTGCGAGTGCAATAATCGCCGTTGTGGTCGTGACCCTTTTTGCGACCTGGCTTTTTTTTGATTCAGTCGCGCTACAGGGAGGAAAACTTCTCATTGGAAGCTGGTCACTGAGTGACTTCGGAGCGCACATTGCTTTAATTCGCTCATTTTCCGTGGGCCAAAACTTTCCCCCGGAATTTCCATTATTTGCCGGAGAGCCGATCCGCTATCACTATCTTTTTGATTTGCTTGCCGGGGGGCTAGAACGGGCAGGATTACGGCTTGATTTCGCAATCAACCTGCCCTCAATCGCAGGTTTCACGGGAATCTTTTTAGCGATGGCGGGGCTGACTAATCATTTATTCAAAAAACACGCACTTCCAATTGCGCTTGTTGCCTTCGCGCTTTTCACGTTTAATAGTTCACTTGCGTTCGTTGACTTCTTTCGCGAGCACCAGGCCTTCAACTTTGAAAGTTGGCGCGCTCTCTTTTCCCTTACCGAATTTGTCGGATTCGCGCCATACAAAGACGGCCTTGTGACTGCTTTTTGGTCACAGAATATCCTCACCAACCAGCGGCACCTGGTACTTGCTCTCGGTTTATTTTTAACAACACTCGCGCTGGGGTTTGAGTTAGGGGAGCGAAAATCACGCAGTGGCCTGCTGCTGCTTGGAGCGCTGTTTGGACTCAGCTACCTTCTACACGCCCAAATTTTTATCGGGGCAATGCTTGTGATGGGGGTGCTCGCGATAACTAATTATCGATTCTTTTTCTTCGTGCTCGCTCCAGCCGCGCTCATCGCTTTCCCGCAATTTCTTTGCTTAAACGGGCCTGCATCTACAGCCGGAATTACCTGGCATCTCGGATACCTTGCCGAAGATAAAAGCGCCCTAGGTCTTTTCAAGTTTTGGGTTGCGAATCTGGGACTAACACTATTTGCCCCTCTTACCTTACTTGTTCCCCAGATTCGACGTTGGTGGCCACTGATGATCGGGGCCTTCCTACTTTTGCTCATTCCGAATCTTGTGCAACTAAGCCCAGAAATTGCCGGAAGCCATAAACTACTCAACCAAGGCGTTTTGATCATCAATATCTTTACCGCCACCGCGCTTGTGCTGCTATGGAAAAAAAATATATACCTTAAAGCACTGACCGTTATCTTTTCAATTATGCTTATGTTTTCAGGAATAATGGATCTTATGGTGCTCAAAAATGATGGCCGTTTAGCTGTAGCGCGTGTAAACGACCCAGTAATAGACTGGGTGAAAGTATATACTGACAAACAAGACGTATTTCTCACGTCTTGGGATTCATACCACCCAGTAACGCTTGCAGGGCGAAAGATCTATCTGGGGTGGCCGTACTTCTCTTGGTCACTGGGCTATAACACCGCGACGCGCCAGCTTGCAATCGATAAAATCGCTGAAGCCCAAAAGCCACAATTGTGCACATTCTTAACAAGGGGCAAAATAGATTACGTCGTAAAGGAAAAGGGGATAGATAGTTTTCTGCTCGCCAGCCCCGCACTTGAGGAAGCTACAGCGCGAACCAGTATTTCGGATGGAGATAAGATATATACTTTTTACAGAACAATCGACATATGCAGCAACCAAACATAAAAATTGCGGCTGTGACACTCCGTCCAGCGAACACGCACGCTGTTCTTGCTCTGATTACACAGGCATGCCGAACACGTACTTCAACCCATCTTGTGACAGTCAATCCAGAGTACATTGTGCAAGCTCATCGGCTACCAGCGTTTCGTAAAGTTATCGAAGATGCGGATGCGGTTCTGATTGACGGGACCGGGTTAGCGTTTGCGCTTCGCTTGCGCGGAGTGCGGGTTTCGCGCACTACCGGCGTAGATTTTATCGAAACACTCGCGCGCTTTACCGCAAAAGAAGGATTATCACTGTTCCTGCTGGGGGCAGGGGAGGAGATAGCGGAGAGAACAAAAGCTGTTCTTATTAAGAAGAATCCGGATCTGTTTGTTGCCGGAACCCACAGCGGCTCGCCCAAAGATATAGATTTTGAAAAAATCAAAAAACTAATCCATAAAGCAAAACCTGATATCCTGCTCGTAGCGTATGGCTCACCCGCACAAGATATGTGGATTACCCTCCATCAAAAAGAGCTTGGGGTACCGGTTGCGCTTGGAGTTGGAGGAGCGTTTGATTTCATCTCCGGTACGGTTTCACGCGCCCCGCGATTCCTCCGCGCAATCGGGCTCGAATGGCTCTGGCGCTTAATCCTTCAACCATGGAGGATTAAGCGGATCATTGACGCCGTGATCGTTTTCCCGTGGTTGGTGTTGACGCGTAAATAAGTTTATTGTTGAGTTATGCCAAAGAAAAATAACATAACGCTTGACGATCTCGCGACGATGGTTATGAACGGGTTTCATGATGTACAAAAGCAATTCATCGGGATTGATAAGAGATTCATCGGGATTGATAAGAGATTTGACCAAATCGAAGATAAGCTCCACGAACACGACAAAGAGTTCGAAATGATTCGTTTCGCACTTACCGAACTCGCCCGCAAAGATGAGGTGCGTACATTAACGGAACGTTTTGATCGAGCCGAAAAGAAATTCGGGATTGCATAATATCAGCAAGGATTTGCTGCACTAAAAATAATGAAGAATCACAGGGGTCAGGGTTCGTACCGATCGTCATACTCCTTGTTGCCGTATTTGGCGCTGCGGCCGTTTCTACGGGAGCGGGGTATTGGGTAAAACAAAAGGAAAAGAAGCCGACCCTACCCAAAACGCCGAAAAACGATTTTTCCAACCATTCTGTCGCGCCTCCAGCGAGCGCTCCTCACTGCTGCCTCGACGCGTCAACTCCGACGCTACGGTCGGAGACCAAGCTTGACGCGTCTGCGGAGCTTTACAAAACCATTTTTCGGCTTAGAGAGCAAAAAAAACTCGGAGCACAGTGCCCTTATTGTTAATTGACATTTCTGCTTCAAACAGCTACACTTTCGCTATCCAGATTTAGGAGCAGTCTGAATAAACAGACAAGGGGGATCGCAATGTCTTATAGCTCTCAAGAAACAGCGGAGCAAACTCTGCTGCGCGAAAGCGTACACGCGTTCGCAAGGGCCGAAATCGAACCACGTGCGTTAGCTCTCGACGAAAAGGGGGAGTTCTCGGTGGAACTCACGCGTAAAATGGCCCAACAGGGTTATCTTGGGGCGATGGTCGGAGCGGATTATGGTGGGCTTGGGTTGGATTACCTGTCCTACATCATGCTCGTTGAAACTCTGGCCGGCTTCGACAGCTCTCAAGCGGCAACGGTAGCGGCGCACAATTCATTAGGAGTTGCTCCGATCGGGTACTTCGGCACTCAGGCACAGAAGAAACGGTTTCTTCCTGCTCTATGCACGGGCCAGGGGGGTCTCTGGGCATTCGGCCAAACTGAACCTGATGCGGGCAGTGATGTCCAAGGCATCAAGACAAAAGGGGTGTTCGATGGACGCAAAAGAGAGTGGGTGATCAACGGATCCAAACAATTCATCACCAATGGCTCCTCGCCCATGACCCACGGAATCACTGTGCTCGCGGTAACCGGAGAAAAAGGGGAGGGGCGAAAAGAGTTCACCACTTTCCTTATCCCCGCTGATGCAAAAGGCCTCGAGGCGCGGGCGATGCATCGTAAAGGAGTGTGGCGAAGCTCGGACACGGCTGAGCTATTCTTCGACAATGTGCGGGTCCCTGAAGACCATGTGCTGGGCGAACGCGGGCAAGGGTTCAAAATCATGATGTCCACACTCGATCGGGGGCGCCTTTCGATCGCCGCGATGGGATTAGGGATTTCCAAAAGAGCGCTTGAGCTTGCCCTCGGATACGCGAAACTCCGATGGACTTTCGGCCGCCCGATTTCCGAACATCAAGCCACAGCGTTCAAGTTGGCCGAAATGAGCGCACGGATCGCAGCTACCGAGCTCCTCCTCTACGAAGCATGCTGGCTCTGCCAGAACAACATGCCGTTCGAAAAGAAGGCAGCGGAATCCAAGTTCATGTGCTCTCGCCTTGCCGAATTTTGCACCCGCGAGGGTACGCAGATATTCGGCGGGAGTGGGTTGATGGAGGAATCTCTGATCTGGCGCATGTTCCGCGACGCGCAGTTGCTCAGAATTGGCGAAGGCACGGACGAGATGCAGCTCCTGGTAATCGCGCGCCGCATGGGTCTCTACGATCGCGATTGAAGCCCAATCGGGGTCTATCGAAACCTCAATGATCGGTTCCTGCTCTCCTCACAAGGGAGTCGCAGGAACCGTTTTTTTATACAAACAGAAGTTCTCTAATTTCTTTCAGGAGTTCAGGAATTTCAGTCGTTCCCTCTGAGGCGCTAAAGTGCCCGCGGTTATGTAGCAGTAACCGGCGACAATTTAGTTCTTTGGCAAGTATTTCTCCCTCAAGAGGAGCGATAGCATCGTCGTTTGTTGAATTAATAACTAAAAATTGTACGGAGTGTTTTTTAATCGCATTAAAATCAATCGGCTGCTCCAGGAATAGCGCTATGTCAGGATAATCTGCGTGAGTTGTAAAATCAACTGCGGCTGCCACAAAAATGGCGCCTTTAATCTTTTTTTCGGGCTCGTGTTCTAAATACCGCAGGAGGGCTGAACCGCCCAAACTATGTCCAACCAAGATGATCGGCTCGGATGCGTTCTTCACCTGCTCTGCGATCGTTGCAACCCACTCATCTTCTTTGGGAGTGTTCGGAGTAGGCATTGGTGGCAAAAAAGTCTGCACACCTAACTTTTCCAGCTCTTGTTTAAGCCACAGCTTCCAACCCGTGTCTGGATGGCCTTGATAGCCGTGAATTACGATTACAGTAGCTTTCGGATTCATCGCACTAACAGTACTGGAAAATCACTATCCTCTCAATGCTCCGTTATTGTAATTTTCGGAGAACTCTTATCAGCAATAATTTTTACCTGCCCGCCAATCGGAAAAGTAATCAGAGGTTCGGTGTGGCCAAAATCAACATTGGCGATCACGGGCAGATTGCGTAATTCCGGTTTTGTCTGAATCATTGAATATATCTTTTCGTCTGTCATCCCGCTTACTTTTTGGAACCGGCCGAGCACTAAACCCCGCACTCCTTTGAATTGCGGCAGGTGTGTAAGCGACTGTAAATCGCGGTCAAAATGGTGATGCTGGCTTTCTTCATCGTCCTCCAAAAACAAAATCGAATCGGTCAAATCCGGAAAATAGGGCGTACCTTGCAACAGATTGAAAGTGCACAAGTTGCCACCCACAATTATTCCCTGTGCTTCACCTGTGTTGACGACCGTCCATCCAGGGTTGTCAATAAACTCCCGATTCTGCTGATCAAGCCACCATTCGTCATCGCTCCATTCTTTGGAGGGTTCAACAGCAAATAGTGCATCGGAAAAAAGACACTTCTGGAAGTACTCCGGGCAGTATTCAAAATCTTTACGACGCCCAAAGGTGGAATAAAACAAACCGGAATAGGTGACCAGGCCGGTCTTGGCAAAGATTGCGTTCTCAAGCGCAGTAATATCAGAGTACCCACACAGGATTTTTGGGTTGGCACGGATTAAATCGTAATCGAGGTGCGATAGAAGTTGGTTTGAGTTGAATCCGCCGATTACGGTTAAAATCGCTTTTACCTTAGTGTCAGAAAAAGCGGCGTGCAAATCGGCAACGCGCGCTTCAACCGAGCTTGAGTTAAGCGCGTCGCACTCCCGAGCGTGCTCTCCAAACTCCACCGTAAGCCCCAGCGCGCGCAACCGTTCGTTTGCCAACTCGCAAATTTCTTTAGAAAGAATCTTAAGTGATCTTGAAGGCGCCACCACGCGCACGACATCGCCTGATTTAAGTTTTGGCGGGATAATTGTTCTCATGCTCATATTGAGAAAGTATATACCTTTATTGTAACTTTTCTAGCCGTATTTCTATTGAACCTTACAATCCGGACAATTGGAAATCGTTCACTCCCTGGTTTCTTGACATTAGCCAAGAAATATGCTAAAGTAGCAAAACCATCAATCGGATGGAAGGGGAAGAGATCATGAACAAGAATTTCGCATTCGTCAGCGTGGATGGGCGGCATCTGGCCCATTCATATACGGATCAAGGGCATGAGTTCGGGTTGCATAACATAGCAGCTCCTCATGCGATGATGGGCGGCGACTCTTTCAGCGAGGTCTATTTCCGGACCCGCAGGAACATCTACCACATCCACCGCCCCCAGACCGAATTCGGGACACGGGGCGAGGATTTCGTGCTCACAAACGCACGCGCAAACGCGGGTAAAGGTGACGGCGCCGAGGTTTACACCTTTGGGGAGGGGGCGCTCAGCGCGCTCGCACTTCAGGTGGGCGAACCGTTCGTCTACAGCGAAGGATTGGGATGGACCACGGAGGTCACGGAAATTGTACCCGTGAACTCCCCGAGGTGCTATATCTCGACTTACTTCGCCGTACACGACATCAAGCCCACGTCCATCAAGGACGAGTTCAACGCCATCGTATTCGGCGAAAAGGCCCCGGCCTGAATGAGCAACCCTCAAGGGTTATGCGGAAGAAGGACAGCAAACTTCTTCCGTTTTCTATTGTGACATTATGCTACCAAATGCTTTACACGCCATTTTGGTTCTGGTACAGTATGAAAACTGACAGGCTATGAATAGCCTGTTCTTTTTTTCCCACACAACTTAAAAGTCGACTATAATGAGATCGTCACAAAAATGAAAGTTGCGAAGTTCTCACTTCGCTCGAACTAAAGGAATCTATGTCTCAATCACCATTTCTAGCCGCGATCGAACAAATTGCCGATGAAAAAGGGCTCACCAAAGAAGCCGTGCTCGAAACCGTGGAAGCGGCAATTGCCGCCGCGTACCGCAAGGAATATGGCAATCCACACCAGAACCTGCGCGCGCAAATCGGGGAATCAACTGATGACGCTCAGATTTATCAGGTATTCACGATTGTCCCCAAAGAAGAATTCGAAGACGAAAACCACCAGAAGCTTTTAGCGGACGCCAAAAAAATCAACAAAAAAGCCAAGGTGGGGGAGACCGTTGAAATCGAATTAGAGTATCACAAAGATTTTGGCCGAATCGCTGCTCAAACCGCCAAGCAAGTTGTAATCCAACGTCTGCGGGAAGCGGAGCGCCAGATGCTCTATGAAGAATTCAAAACTAAAGAAAACCAGGTTGTAAACGGCGTTGTCCAACAGGTGGAAGGGGATACGGTTACATTGAACCTCGGTAAAATTAACGCGATTATGCCCCCGCCAGAGCGCATCCCCTCAGAGCGCCACTTCACCGGCCAGCGCCTCAAAGTGTTCGTCACCTCAGTTGAAGAAACCGGCCGCGGGCCGCGGATCGTGGTTTCGCGCGCCCACCCCAACCTTGTGGCAGGCCTCTTTATGTTGGAAGTTCCGGAAATCGCGGCAGGCACGGTAGTTACAAAAGCGATCGCGCGCGAGGCCGGCAGCCGCACCAAAATGGCGGTTCAGGCCCTGCAAATGGGTCTTGACCCAGTCGGCTCTTGCGTCGGGCAGCGCGGTACGCGGGTACAGGCCGTCTTAAGCGAACTCTCTGAAGAAAAAATCGACATCGTCTTGTGGGATGACGACATCAAAAAGTTCATCACTAATTCACTCTCGCCCGCGAAAGTCGATAAAATCGAACTTGATTTGAAAGAACGCCGCGCGCGCGTGCACGTCGGTGAAGACCAGTTGTCACTGGCAATCGGCAAGGGCGGCCAGAACGTACGGCTGGCCTCGAAGATGACTGGTTGGGGTTTGGACATTGTGCGCGAAGGTGGTGAAGACACGCGCGGCAGAAAAGATGAAAAGAACAAAGCAGACACTAAGCAAGAGAAGGTAAAAGAAGTATCCAGTGAGCCAGAAGAAACAACACCAGAACCCGTTGAATCTGTCGCACAAGAGCAACCGATCGACGAAACACCCCCGCCCCCGATTGCCCAAGTCCCCGAAACCCCGGAGGAAGAACTGAGAACTGAGAACATAGAACCGAGAACGGAAAACAGCGTAGAAGAAAAGTCTACCCCCCAATCAAAAAAGGAAGAATGACGGAGGAACGTGGATAACGCCTCATTCGACCGATTTTCATCGCTTACCAAAAAAATCCTCGAAGCATCTCAAAAGATTTCGGAGGGGATGCGTTCGCCTGTGGGTTCGCACCATGTCTTACTGGCGTTGGCACTTAACCCGGGGACGCTTTCGTATGAAGTGCTCAAAGAGCACGTCGCCAACCTGGACCAACTCCGCCTAGTTGTGAGCTTACAAGAGCACGACCACACGGCCGTGTTTCCGGGTATCAGCGAGGAAGCCAAACGCGTTTTGAAAGAAGCGGTCGTTCTGGCAGCCGAGTTTTCGCACCAAAGCGTCGACCCCGAACACCTCTTATACGTCATCGCGACTGACTCGCAATCGTTTGGATTTTTGGCGCTCCAGCGGATCGGGGTTGATCCGCAGGCCGTCGCAAAACACCTGGAACGGATATTTCAGCAGGTGGCTCAACTGGATGAAGCAATCGAAGAGCAAGCGCGCACCATCAACCGCCCCGCTCCGGAAGCAGCCCTCACCGGCGCGACCGAGCGCAGCACCAAACGCGGTACCACACCTGCCTTGAATTACTTTACGGTTGACCTCACAAAGCGTGCCCGCGAAGGCAAACTCGACCCGGTGATCGGCCGCGAACTCGAGATTCAGCGTTGCCTGCAAATCCTCTCCCGTCGTACAAAAAATAATCCGGTTTTAATCGGTGAACCAGGGGTGGGGAAAACCGCAATTGCCGAAGGGCTGGCGGAACGAATCAGCAAAGGCCAGGCCCCCATCGCGCTCTCAGACAAACGCGTGTTATCGCTCGACTTGGCGCTTTTAGTTGCGGGCACGATGTACCGTGGGCAATTTGAAGAACGCGCCAAAAAACTGATTCAAGAGCTCGAGAAAACCGACGACGTAATCTTATTCGTGGATGAACTGCACATGGTGGTTGGGGCTGGTTCGGCCGAGGGCTCGCTTGATATCGCCAATATCTTGAAACCGGCGCTTGCCAAAGGCAAAATCCGCCTCGTGGGCGCCACGACACTGGACGAATATCGTAAATACATTGAAAAAGATGCCGCACTGGAGCGCCGATTGCAAACCGTACTCGTCAAAGAACCGACCATCGAAGAGACATACCAAATGCTCCTGGGGGTGAACGACCGTTACGAAGCCCACCACAAAGTCAAAATTACACGCTCCGCGTTGAGAGCGGCGGCCGAGCTTTCCAGCCGCTACATTGCCGACCGCTTCTTGCCGGACAAAGCGATTGACCTGATTGATGAGGCCGCGGCCGCTCGCACAATCCAGGCCGAAGGGGAGCAGGACCAGCGCGTCCGCCACTTTAAACTCGCGCGCCTGATCGAGGAGCGCAATCGCGTTTCACGCCAAAAAGCCGACCAAATTGCGGCCCAGAATTTTGAAGAAGCGGCGGCCTTGCGCGACCAAGAACGCCTGCTTGTCCAATCAATTCAACGCGCAAAAGAGTCCAGCCAAGCGCGCCGCAAAAAAGAAGTCATTACCGAAAAAGATGTCGCCGCGATTGTATCGCAATGGAGTGGGATTCCGTTGGATGCTCTGCTAAAAGAAGACCGTGTCAAGCTGCTCAACTTAGAGCGTAATTTGCGTGAATATATCGTTGGCCAAGAAGAGGCGACTAAGCTCGTGGCGGCGGCAATGCGCCGTTCCAAAACCGGCCTTTCTTCGCCCAATCGGCCACTTGGTTCGTTTTTGTTTCTCGGTCCCACGGGAGTCGGCAAAACAGAGCTGGCACGCGTTTTGGCCCGCGAGGTTTTTGGGCGTGAGGACGCGCTCATTAAAATCGACATGTCGGAGTTCATGGAGCGCCACGCCACATCACGGCTGGTGGGCGCGCCGCCCGGATATGTCGGGTATGAAGAATCCGGCAAGTTGACCGAGGCCTTGCGCCGTTCGCCCTATTCCGTGGTGCTTTTGGATGAAATCGAAAAAGCGCACCCCGAAGTCTTTAACCTGCTTCTGCAGGTACTCGAAGACGGGTACTTAACCGACGCCAAAGGCCGAAAGGTGAGTTTTCGCAACGCAATTATCATCCTTACCTCAAACATTGGCGTGTCCGACCTTACCCGCGCTGCGGTAATCGGCTTTTCCGCCGAAACCGATCGCGAGCGCGAACACGCCGAACACCAGTTTGAAGAACTGAAAGAACGGATCATCGCCGATGTGCGCGAGATGCTCCGCGCCGAATTCTTAAACCGCCTTGACCAAGTGATCGTGTTCCGCCCTTTGCGCGAATCTCACATTCGCACGATCGTCTCAGCGCACCTGCGGGAAGTCGAAGAGCGCGCCAAGCTGCAGGGGGTGCGACTGATCATTACCCCTCGGCTGAAGGCCGCAATCACGAAAAGCAGTCTTGACCCTGAATTCGGCGCCCGGCCCGTGCGGCGCGCGATTATGGAATTAGTAGAAAACCCTCTTTCGGAAACACTGCTGAGCGAAGCCGATCCAACTCATCTGACGGTCACGCTTGAGTACCTTCGTGAAAAAGTTATCGCTCAGGTAAAACGCCGCAGCGTAAAACGAACGGCCTCGAGAAAGTGATGCCCAAAAAGATTCAAACTGTCCGCGGCATGACCGATATTCTGCCCCGCCAGCAGGTGTTTTTTGAACGCGTTTTTCAAGCATTTCGCGTGACTGCGCGCGCTTTCGGGTTTGAACAGATCGAAACCCCGCTTGTGGAAGAAGCGGGGTTGTTTGCGCGCGCGATTGGGGAAGGTTCCGACATTGTCACCAAACAGATGTTTGCTGTTTCCCGTCTCGCAGACTCACCGAGGCAGGCCCGCACCAAGGGAACCGATGATGAAAAAGGGGAACTTGTCTTACGCCCGGAGGCAACTGCTTCGGTTGTCCGAGCGTACATTGAACATGGGATGCACACCTGGCCCCAACCAGTAAAACTCTCCTACATCGGGCCAATGTTTCGCTATGAACGCCCCCAAGCCGGCCGCTACCGCCAATTCTGGCAAGCCGGCGTGGAAATTATCGGGGAAGGCGATGCCTCAATTGACGCGCTGACGATGCTTGTAGGGTGGCAAACACTCGAAAAATTAGGGTTGGGGGAGCAGCTTGTGATTTCGGTCAATTCGGTGGGCGACAAGGCCTGCCGCCCCCGCATTCGCAAACAGCTCGCGGCGCATTTTGAAAAACACGCCGATGCCTTATGTGAAGATTGTCAAGAACGCTTGAAAACCAATCCTTTACGGATTCTGGACTGCAAGCAAGATTCGTGCCGAAAAATAGCGGAAAGCGCGCCAGAGCTGATTGACCTTTTATGCGAGGATTGTCGCGCCCATTTTCGCATGACGCTCGAATATCTTGATGAGCTCGGCCTCCCTTATGAACTTTCGCAACGTTTAGTGCGCGGCCTCGATTATTACACCCGTACCGTATTTGAAATCGGCGCCTTAAATGATGAAGCGCGCCAATCCTCACTTTTGGGCGGAGGGCGCTACGACACCTTGATCGAGGAGTACGGCGGAAGACCCACTCCCGCCAGTGGATTCGCGATTGGGGTGGAACGGGTTGTGGAGCTCATTAAAACGAAAAAGATGCCTTCCGTGCAACCTTTAACCCCCCAGGTATTCCTGATTCAACTTTCAGAAGGGGCACGCAAGGCCGCACTGCGAGTCGCGCGTACCCTGACGAAGAACGATATTCAGGTTTCTTCGGGCATGACTAAAGGATCGCTCAAAGCACAATTACGCTCAGCCGATCGCTCGAAAGCCCCTATTTCCCTGATCATCGGGCAGCGGGAAGCGTTTGACGCGACCGCAATCGTGCGCGAAATGGATGACGGCAGTCAAGAAACCGTTGCGCAGAGCGCAATCTTAGAAACCATCCGCAAACGCCTTTCGCAAAAATAATCGGGTACGCTCTCTATCTCGCGGGTTATTTGATCTCGACGGATTAATTTTAAGTTCTCAATTTTACAATTTTCAATTAATTCTCAATCCATTAATTTTCAAACATTGAAACATTGAACATTTAATGAAAATTAGAAATTGTAAATTGAAAATTTGTCAGCTAACGAGGTTGACACAAGCGGTAAAAGCGCGTATGCTTGCTGTCGTGTACCTTTAGGGGTATACGAAATCACGGACGATCCCCGATGTTCGCATGAGCGAAGTCGGGGTAAAAGGGGGCGCAGAAAATGCGTACGACACTGGCACTTCTGGCGGCTTTCGGGCCGCTGCTCTTTTCCAACTTCATCTCGTCACAGGACGAGACGCAAATCCTTTCCGGCCGGCTCGTCGAAGGCGAGCCGATCGCACTCAAGCTGGCTCCTCCCGAGGGGACGCAGACGATCATTGTTGTCGCCTCATTCGAGACGCCATGCCAGTTTGGAACAAACGGCGCCTGGAACGTGCAGCGCAAAACGCAGGTGCTGTTCCGGGGAACACCGCAATCCGACCCGGATACCGGTGCGCTTTTCAAGCAGTCTGTGCCAGTCCCGTGGCTCGACTGCACCGCTACGACGCTCTGGGCCAAACACTTTGGCTCAGACGGAAAGCTCCTGGGTGCCATGCGGATCGGTAACTTCTCTTTTCAGCCCGGCTGCATTGAGAAGGCCGTCAAATGGCACAACGACGATGGAGAATTGCGTGAATACGAACGCGCGGTTGTGGTCTGCCGCACGCATCAGCGGGGATTTGTGCTCGACGCAACTCGCCAGCCAATCTGGAGCTGGGTTGTTTCAACCGGAAAGAAGGGACATGAAACCCCCCTCATTTATCCGGGTGCAATGATCAAGGCTCGCAACGGCAAACTATATGAAGCTGGATGGCTCACGCCGGCCTCGTACGAGGGAACTGTCAAATCACAAGAGCACGGCTCTATGATGTACCAGTTCGTCGCTTTGGAACCGAGCAACGTCTACGGCTTACACGGCACACCGACCGGAAACTACGGCAAGTTAGGCAAAGAAGCCTCACTTGGCTGCATTCGAGGCCATCAAAGCGAGCAGAAGACACTCTTGAGCCTGATCCGGTTCGCGCTTCCCCAGCGCGTTCCTACCTGGGTCGTCGACCACCCATAGGGTTTGTATCCCAAACACCACCTGAAATCTGAGCCATTTGGGTTCAGGCACTGTACGTGCCCCTCGCCGCAAGGCAGAGGGGCTTTTTTATCCCGATCTCATTGAATAAAAAGTATATTCTGTTACCTTTATCGCATAAGCCCAAAATAAAAAGTGCCCTAAAGGCGCCTAACGTTTGGGCTCTCGAATCTGAAAAAAGGAATAGGTGCGGAATGTTACGTAGATTTTTTCGAACCCCTGCGCTCACGGCACAGGCGACAGCTACCCTTGTCAATCATGTTCGAGCGAATCTCGGACTTAACCTCACTGGCATGCGAAGTGAGTTCTGTTTTTACGTGGAGCTCAGCAACCCTCTTTCTTCCATAGAGAAGGGGCGACTCACGTGGCTACTCGCTCAGACTTTTGAACCGGAATTGTTCGGTAAAGAGCCCTTCCTCAACTACGGCAAAATAATCGAAGTCGGGCCTCGGCTTAATTTCGAAACGCCATTTTCCACCTCGGCAGTCGAGATTTGCCACAAGTGCGGCCTAAAACAGGTTGTGCGGCTTGAGCGGTCACGCCGATTCTGTCTTGAAATGGGAATGGGCTTTCGCCTGCTTGAAAAAGACGTTGTCAACCTCGCTGCCCTGCTCCACGACCAAATGACCGAGCAGATCTACCCACAACCACTCATGAGTCTTGATCACGACTTGGTCCCCGAACCAGTGCGCATTATTCCCTTGCGTGCAGGGGGGATTGAGGTACTGCGCGCGGAAAACAAGCGGCACGGCTGGGGAATGGACGAACAGGACCTCGCGCTGTGCATGTACATCTTTGTGGAGGTGCTCAAGCGTGACCCGACCGACGTGGAACTTACAGGGAACGCAACGCTCAACTCGGAGCACTCCCGACACCCGTTCTTCAAAGGGCTGCTCGTAATCGACAATCAGGAAATGCCGGAGTGCCTCATGGATATCGTGAAGGATCCCTGGAAACGCAATCCTGGGAACTCTCTCATTGCCTTTCACGACGATAGTTCAGCGATCAAAGCTCCTTGGAAGGTCAGGGCGCTCGTTTCGTCTCATCCAGGAATGCCTGCAGCCTTCAAGGTCATTGAGCGAGCGTTGCATCCCACCCAAACTGCCGAAACCCATAACATGCCCTCTGGTAAGGCTCCCTATCCGGGAGCTGCAACCGGGACAGGCGGTCGCATTCGCGACAATCTGTCTGTTGGGCGTGCAGGCATCATGGGCGGTGCAGGTGCAGCATACTGCGTTGGCAACCTTCAGATCCCGGGCTTCATACGGCCCTGGGAAGAGGGAAGTTGGGCGCATCCAGATAACTGGGCTTCACCGCTCGAGATTCTGATACGCGCCTCAGACGGCGCCTCCGACTACGGCAACTGCTTTGGTGAGCCGGTGATCTACGGATTCACTCGAACAGTAGGCCTCATGGTGAGTGGTGAGCAGCGAAGCTTTACCAAGCCCATTATGTATACCGTAGGCGTGGGGCAGATCGATGAACTGCACATTGAGAAAGGTGCTTCTGAGAAGGGCATGTTCCTGGTCCAGCTTGGCGGCCCTGCCTACCGAATCGGTATCGGCGGCGGAGCAGCAAGCTCGATGATCCAGGGCGAGAATGTATCCGAGCTCGATTTCAATGCTGTTCAGCGCGGTAACCCCGAGATGGAGCAGCGAATGTGGCGGGTTATTCAGACCTGCAGCGAGCTTGGTGAGCGCAATCCGATTATTTCGATTCACGATTTGGGAGCGGGCGGCGATTGCAGCGCCTTGCCGGAACTCGTTGTTCCAGCAGGTGCACGAATCAATCTTCGTGCTATCCCAGTCGGGGATACGAGCCTGTCGGTTGCCGAGATTTGGGTGAACGAGAGTCAGGAGCGGGAAGCGCTATTGGTTGGCGAAGAGGGTCTTGATGAGCTTGAGTCGATCAGCAAGCGCGAGGGTGTTCCGATGGCAATCGTGGGGCAAGTGACCGGAGACGGCTACTTGGTACTTCACGATGAGAGCGATGGGAGCACTCCCGTTAATCTGCCGCTGGACCTCATTCTCGAGAATCTGCCGCAAAAGACCTTTGAGATTTCACGGGTTCAGACAAACCTGCAGCCGCTCAATCTGCCGGAGGGTCTGACTGTCCAAGAGGCATTGATGCGGGTGCTGCTGCTTCCTGCAGTGGCCTCAAAGCGATACCTCACGACCAAAGTTGATCGGTGCGTTACCGGTCTCGTTGCTCAACAGCAATGTATCGGCCCCATGCACACTCCAGTCGCGGATTTTGCGGTAATGGCTCAAAGCCACTTCGGAACGCAGGGTGTTGCCTTAAGTCTTGGAGAACAGCCCCTAAAGGGATTGATCTCTCCGGCTGCGATGGCACGCCTCGCGGTATCTGAAGCGCTCTTAAACATGGCAGGAGCAAAGATCACTGACCGAAAGGATATTCGCTGTTCAGCGAACTGGATGTGGGCAGCCAAGCTACCCGGCGAAGGCGCGCACCTCTACGATGCGGCCATCGCTCTTCGAGACATCCTCTGCGAGCTGGGAATCGCGATCGATGGCGGTAAGGACAGTCTCACAATGGCAGCAAAGCAGATTGCGCCCGACGGATCAGAGCACGTGGTTAAGGCCCCGGGCGAGTTGGTCATTGCGGCCTACGCGCCCATGCCCGATATCACGTGCAAGATAACACCCGCCGTCCCGGCTGATTCACTTCTGCTCTACATTGACTTAGGCGAAGGCAAAAACCGCTTAGGCGGTTCAGCACTCGCGCAGGTCTTCGGACAGGTAGGGGATGAATCGCCTGATGTTAATTCCGCGCTTCTGGAGTGGACATTCGACACAGTGCAGTGGCTCGTCGAACTCGGTCGCCTCTTAGCCATCCACGATCGCAGCGACGGGGGATTGATCGTAACGCTCTTGGAGATGGCGTTTGCCGGATGCACCGGTCTGGACATCAACATCAAGGGTGATGCTGATCCTCTGGCTCTTCTGTTCAACGAAGAGCCTGGACTGGTTGTGGCGTGTAAGCCCGACATGCAGGAATCGGTTGATACCCTCTTCTGGTATGCAGGTATCACGACCCAAGTAATCGGGCGCGCAACGGCGGGGCTAGACGTGAGGATCTGCTGCAACGGAGAACCGGTACTTGTAAGCGACATGCTGACTCTTCGGGGGCAGTGGGAGCGCACTAGTACGGAGATCGAAAAGCTCCAGGCCAATCCGGAGCATGCCGAAGCCGAGCATCGAGTGCTTGCAACAAAGGTGACACGGCCGGCGTACAAGCTCTCATTCGAGCCAACGCTTGGTCTTCCTGCAAGTTACGCCAATGGCCAAAAGCCGCGGGTGGCAATTCTGCGAGAACAGGGCTGCAATAGCGATCGCGAGATGGCTGCAGGCTTTTTCAAAGCAGGATTTGAACCGCATGACATGATGATGAATGACCTTCTGGAAGATCGCGTCTCGCTCAAAGGGTACAAGGGAGTTGCCTTTGTGGGAGGGTTCTCATTCGGAGACGTCCTTGATGCAGGCAAGGGTTGGGCAGGTGTGATCCGTTTTAACCCGCGACTTGCCGCAGAGTTTGAGCGGTTCTACAACCAGTCCGATACCTTCTCGCTAGGAGTCTGCAACGGCTGCCAACTGATGGCCTTGCTCGGGTGGGTGCCTGGCCCGGAATACGGGCTAAAGGATGAGGAGCAACCGCGTTTCATCCGTAACGCCTCTGCCGGAGCTTCGCGCCAGTTCGAGTCACGGTTCCCAACCGTGGAGATCATGCCCAGTCCAGCAATCATGCTCAAGGGCATGGAAGGGTCTCGCCTAGGCATCTGGGGGGCGCACAGTGAAGGATGTCTGCGCGTCCCGAACCCTGCTACGCTCACGCGGATTCTTGACGAGGGGCTTGCCCCTGTCAGATTCGCATTTCCGGAAGGTGGCATAGCCGATGGTACGGTAGAGAATTATCCGTTCAACCCGAACGGAAGCCCTGCTGGCATCGCTGCTCTATGTTCACCAAATGGTCGCCACCTGGCGATCATGCCCCACCCCGAACGCACCACTGAACTGTGGAACTGGCCCTGGTTGCCAGACTCTATGAAAGGGCTCGCAGCCAGCCCCTGGCTACAACTCTTTCAAAACGCACGCCACTGGTGCGAGAGCGCTTAAAAAGCGCATGGGTCTACCCTTACATCGTCTGTGGTGTAAGGGTAGACCTCTTTTTTTGTCCTCTTGACATCTTCGGTTTTTGTTCGGTAATGTAGAATCATGGATCAACTCACCAAACGTCAAAAACAGATTCTCGAGTTCGTGCGAGTTGGGGTTGAAGAAAACGGCTACGCCCCCAGCTACGAAGAGATCACACACCATTTTCATCTCAGCTCCGTGGCAACTGTTGCCGAGCATATCGCGAATTTGGCGCACAAAGGGTATCTCACGAAAGAAACAAATACGGCTCGCTCGCTACAGCTGACCCCCGAGGCGGAAAAAGACACCTACGAGATCCCGCTTTTAGGGGTCGTGGCGGCCGGCGCCCCGATTGAAGCGATCCGTACCCGAGAAGCGATTGATATCCCGCGCGACATGGCCGGGCCGCGCGTATTCGCCCTGCGCGTAAAAGGGGATTCCATGATTGAAGACGGTATTTTAGACGGCGACTATATTATTGTGGAACGCGCCCCTGAACCGCGCAACGGCGACATCGTCATCGCACTACTGGATAACGAGAATGTTACCCTGAAACGTTTTTACCGCGAAGCAGACCATGTACGCTTGCAGCCTTCAAACCGCGCCTACGGACCGATCAAAGTAAAATCCCTCACGGTCCAAGGCAAAGTCCGGGGCGTGATTCGTAAGTTTCGGTAATAAAAGAGCCCCGACCCGCAGGTGAGCGGATCAGGGCAAATCGGACGGTTCCATCTCGACTGCCTGCGCTCGATGCAGGCAGAAACTCTCCTTAGGGCGCGTGCGGTGCACCCGTGGCAAGGCTGGAAAACCAGTCCGGATGGTATTTGTGCAGTTCCTCCTTGAGGGTTGCCTGCATACGTGCCGCCGCATCTCCCCAGCGGTACGCACGGTCAAGCGCGTCATAGATATCGTCGGCCGAGCTTCGACCATGGCAGATGAAAATCGCGGCATTCTCGTGCTCGAATCCACAGAGGATCCCGCCCGCAAAGCGCGATTCGTTCAGACGCGCTTTCGCCCTCGCAAACGCCCGGTGCCCGATGAGCTTGACTGCAAAGCCGGTAAGGCGGCTGCCAAACCCTCGGGCGAACTCCTGACGAAGAATGGTATGCTCCATTACCACGCCGGCTTCCACGCCCTTGAGAGCCAAATTGCCTTCGCGGCCAGAGCCGATCAAGACGTCCACCTCACCCGCAAGAACCTGGTAGGACTCGACGCCACCCACGAGCTCAAAGGAATCCACGTTCTTTAGAAGCTCAAGACACTCCCGATCTATGCGCCGTAGCTTTTCTTCTCCTTCCCCGATTGCCAGGATCCCGACTCGCACCCGTAAGTGAGGATTGAACTCAAGCTCCCGAAAGTATGTTGCGCCGGCGTGGGCAAAAGTGACCAGGTCATACTCGTCCACATCCACGCTCCCGCCCGCATCACAGAGGACGAAGTGCTTTTCGTCCATCTCGGTCGGAAGCTCGAGCGCGATCGGCAGTTTGATCCCGCGCGGCCTATCAAAACCGGGCGGCTGGAACTTAATCCGACCGAGGCGGGTCGCGGCGCGCACCACCTCTTTGGTATTGCCAGCCGAAACGAACGCTTGGGCCCTGCCATCGAGAAGCGCACGCACACCTTCAGCCGCGCTTTCAACTTCAAGATAGGGAATTTCCTTGAAACTCCACTCGGCAAGGCCGAGCAGAACTTCACGAGGGTCGTCGCCACCGCTGCTGTCGATTGCCACCACAGGGAGCGAAAAAACAAGTCTGTTTACTATATTCATTTGTTCTGGTACCGTGCTTGCAAAATCTCTGCGCCACTGGCGCAAATTTTTGTACGCTCAGTATACTGCACGCAACCAGAAAGTCAATCAGAATAGTTGTATAGAAATAAATAAATGCGGCGGGAAGGGTCCCCGCCGCATCAAAGCGAAAGTAGTCTCGTAGTCTATTGAATGGCGACTCAACGCCGACGTTTGGCGATCGCCAGTAATCCGAACCCGAGAACCGCAATCGTTGCTGGCTCAGGAACGACTTCAACAACCCCATACATTCGATACAATTCAGGAAAGTCGTTCCAACCAGGATTTTGCGGCCAAACCATGCCAGCCCAATTCTCGGATCCCCCTTCGTTATTGGGCTCCCCTGGGTTCCAGTTTGTATAAGTCACTGGCTCGCCGGTGGTCCAGAGCCAGTCGCCCTCGCTCGCTTGATCGGTGAAACCGATCCAGAACCAACTTGTTATGCCAAATGTAGCATCAAGCCAGTTGTTCTCACCTGCGTCACCAATCGCAGTCAGGTGACCGCCGTACGACACTGCCTCTTGCTCCGCTTGTGCCCAAGAGAAATCCGTTGTCGAAGTGAAAGTGTACTGATGCCCGTTTGCTGGATTGGAATACCAAGTTTGGGCGAGTGATGAAGTGGCCAAAGCCGCGAGTGCTATTAGAATTGAAAGGAACCTCAAAAGATTCACCCCTTGCTGAAGTAATTTCAGCGGCACTAGTATCTAACTTTTTAATCGAAAAGTCAAGACACTAACATCGAAAAATCAGTTTGAGAAAGAATGTTATCCACAGTCTTTTCTCTTAGTGTACGAAATTCCTCTGAGGAAGCTCACGGAGCGCAGTTGAGCTTGGTCCCGCCGATGAGGCGGGTCAACAAGCGAGTGAGTCAGTCCCGAGCCACCGCTGGAGGGCGAGTGAATGGTTCCAAAGAGGGACTCTATCGGCTCTACTTATCCCCATCTTTAACTTTCGGTTTTTGTTCGGTATTGTAAAGTCATGGAAGAACTTTTGAGCGAACCTGTTGATGTCATCGCCACATTCAAAGAACGGGTAGTTACGCCACGCCGATTTCGCTGGCAGGGGAGAGTGCTCACCGTTAAAACCCTTAACCTGACATACCGGGTAAAAAACGGGGGAGCGACCTATCGCTATTTTTCCGTATCTGCCCCTGGAGGAACGTATCTGTTACGCTTTGACCCTTTAGACCTCTCCTGGCTCCTAGAGTCCGTGTATCCGGAGGAATAAGGTGAATCGCACCATTCTCCATGTTGATATGAACAGTTACTTTGCCTCAGTTGAGCAACAGGCAAACCCTTTATTGCGCGGCAAAGCAATTGCGGTGAGCGGCCCGGGAGCGTTACGCTTGCCCGGATCAACCCCTGGTAACCCGAGCCCGCGTTCGGTTGTGGCCGCTGCTTCGATCGAAGCCAAAGCGCGCGGAGTAAAAACCGCAATGCCGTATTTCATGGCAAAACAAATCTGCCCGGAACTGATTTTTGTCGTCTGCCACCCCGAGCGCTACCACGACGTCACCCAACGATTTTTACGGATTTTTGAGCGCTATAGCCCACTTATGGAAATCTTTTCGATGGATGAGGCATTTTTAGATATTACTGATACACAACAATATTTCGGAGGTGCGGTTGCGGTTGCGCAACGCATTAAAGCTGACTTGCGCTGTGAGGTAGGAAACTGGGTACGTTGCTCAATTGGGATCGCTTCGGGAAAGATACTGGCCAAACTTGCTTCAGAACTCAAGAAACCAGATGGCTTAGTTGTTTTACAGGATAAAGATGTCGCCCAGACCCTTGCGAAAGTACCGTTAACCGACCTGTGTGGCATTGCGCACCATACCGCCGCGCACATGCGCGCTGTTGGTATCACCACATTTGCCGAGTTAGCGGCCTACCCAACAGGAGCATTAAAAAAAGAGTTCGGCGTGCGGGGAGTAGAACTGCAGGCAATCGCGCGTGGGCAAGATTACGCACCGGTAGTGCCATATAACAAGGTGCCGCCGCGCAAATCGATCGGGCACGCTTATACCTTACCGTTCAACAGCACTGATCCGAAAAAAGTTTTGGGGGTACTGATGCGCTTGTGCGAACAGGTTGCCCGCCGCGCGCGCGATGATGGGATGGTAGGGGAGCAGGTAAGCGCCGGGGTGCGCTTCGGGAATATGAGGTTTGCGTATAATCATGAACGCCTTGACTCATTTACAAACAACGCCCGGGTTTTATACCGAGCGTGCGAAAAACTGATTCTGCCGTTTATTGGCAAGACGCCAGTGCGTCTCCTCACCGTAACCCTACACCGCTTAGCATTCGGAAAGCAGGTGCAACTACCGCTTTGGGTAGGGGAGCGCTCGCAGCGCCAACTGGATACCGCTGTGGACGAGGTAAACGACCGTTATGGAGAGTTCATTGTGCGACGGGCATCACTTCATCACGGATTAGAACCAAGAGCGAAGGATGGCCGAAGGTCACCCGAAGTCCCGACGAGTCGGGACGAAGGGTGGCACAAGCAGAGTCCGGGGTACGCGATGAATAAAAGAATTGCGCTTAAATAATAGTAAAGAGTACTGTAAAAAAGGAGTTTGAATGGCACTAACTAAAAAAGATTTAGAAGAAATTGAGAAAGTCTCCACTCGCGTTTTTCTGAATGGAGTTGATCAGGTTATTCTGCCTGTGCTCGGGAAAATGATGGATGAGATTAATGATCGTTTCGAAAAAAATGATCAGCAACACGAGACAACGCGACGCTGGGTCATGAAAGCAATGGAACGTCTCGATAACCACGAAGACCGCATCGGCACGCTCGAAAAACAAACTACAACGTAGTTTAGAACTACACGTTTCAAAATTATCCCCAAAAAAATAAGAGAGGCCTTACTCGCTGCGCAAGGCAGAAAGCAAGGCCTGAAGGCGTCTCGGTGAAGTATCACCCATATCCAAACGGGTGAGAATTGGCTTGGGGAGCATCGCTCGATTTGAGCGGTGCCGGCTCCTTTAGGAGAGATGTGTCTGGCGGCCGCGTGATGCCCCACCAGATGAGCCCCGCGAGGGCAAGGAGTAAAAGCACTACGACCGTCATGATGCGGGCGTCTCGTGCTTTTTCATCTTTCGATTGGAATTGATTCATGTCTGTGCCTCCTACATTCGGCCGCAGCAGTCCTGAGCGTCGATCAGGTGGTACTGCCCCAAGAGATACGCACTGATGGCGGAGTCATACGCGCTCGTATGCGCGAAGGCGTCAATCGCAAGCCGAAGCCGCAAACAGCGCGAGATATCCTTTTCGCGACGCAGCGCATCGAGAATCTCGGGGTAATCGATAGGGTTGAACACAGGTACGACGTGTTCCCAGTTCTTGGCCGCTGCCCGCAACATTGCGGGTCCGCCGATATCGGTTGCGGCCTTTGCCGCTACCAGAGAGTCTTGTCCGGCGACCGCGCCCGGGAAGTCGTAAAAGTTCACGATCACCATCGTGAACGGCTTGACCCCTTGCTCCGCAAGTTCGTGCTCGTGCTCGGAACCAGGTCCGAGAATCCCACCGTGGACCGATGGGTGCAGCGTTTTGACAAGCCCACCCAAAAACCCTTTGGGTAAGCCGGTCAACTCATGGGTCAGTTGGGTCGGCAGACCGGCCTCGATCAGAAGCCTGCCCGCAGAATCGGTGGCAACGAATTCGGTCTGACAGAGCTTGTGCAACCCCGTGCAAAAATCCACTAAACCCTTCATGTTTGTCGTCGAAACAAGTGCGCGTCGAATCATCTCGTTGATCCTCCTCAAGTTGTTCAGCTGCTCCCCCTAGGGATGGGCTTTGCAATGGCACAAGATTAGCAAGTGCCGCGGTTCGTGTCAAGATATAAAAGGAGGATTTATGGAAACAACGTCTTGGATCATTTTGGGACTGATCGCATTCGTCGTCACCTTATTTCTGTTGCTCAAAAACGCCTATGAACGTTTGGCACGCGTGCATTTTGAGAAACGCTCGCTTTCCACAAAATATGGCAAACTCTCGGAACAGTTTATGCCGTTTTTAGAACATTATCCGTATGACCCGCAACTGTTTCGCTTTCTGGGCACCCCGATTGACGGCGTACAGTTTGGAGAGGAGGAGATTGTATTTTTAGAGTTTAAGACCGCCGGTGGGGCTCTCAGCCCTGCCCAGCGGCGCGTACGCGAGTTAATTGAAGAGCGCAAAGTCCGCTTTGAAACCATTAAGATAAAGTAGTTGCTCTATCGTCCATTTTCTATTTTTCTATTTTCCGTCTAGTATATACTTATGCGATCAGTAAAACGCAACTTGATTAAGTTCTCAGGGTATAGCTTGGCACTCGTGCTCCCTAAAAAAATCCTGAAGGACTTCGGCTGGAACGCCGCCGATGTGATCCGTGTAACAAGCGACCCGAAAAAGAAGCGCCTGATTGTCACAAAAATGAACTCAGCAAAGGACCCCGAGCGCACGCCAACCGCCAACCCGGCCCGCCCTTCTCCCACCACACGCGATTCCGATGACATCCAACCGATTCCGGAGCTCTAAACAGCCAACTGCCAACAGCAGAAGGCTCCGCACTGTTGGCTGTTGGCTACTTACTGTTGGCTGGTATAATGTGAGGTCATGACTCGTTATTTTGATCTTGGCCGCCCCCGCCGGCGGCCCCGCCCCGCACCAAAAGCAGAACAGATCTTCCACGAACCGCCCGTTCGTGCGCCTGAACCCAAGCGACCCGGCCGGGGAAGGCGTAACGAAACTGGTTTATATTACCTTGGGCTGGTGGCACTCTTGCTATTTCTGGTTGCCCTCTACACATCACAAGGTTCAACGCCACCTGCGCCTGTCCCCACACCCGCCCTTCAAACCAATAAAGACCAACTCCCGCGCCTGTTGACGCCGACTGTCTTGAATACGCCATCTCCAACGCCTGCCCCGCCTCCGCCAGCTGTTGGAACGCCCACCCCTGACACTGAAAAACAAAAGATTCTTGTGCGGGTCATCAATGGCTCGCGTAAACCCGAACGCTTAACGAGCGCCACTGACACCCTCACCAAGGCGGGGTTCAAAGTGGATTCCACCGGCAATGCTGTCAATTTCTATAACGCGACCGTGATCTACTACAAAGCGGGTAAGCTCAAGGAAGCCCAACTCGTGCAAACAGTGGGCAAAGAGGTACTGCAAAGCACGCTCCAGCAATCTTCGATCGTCGGTACCAACGACGTCTTAGTGGTCGTGGGTGTAAAGTAGGAAAGCAATGGCACTCACAAAAGATGATTTGAAACAACTCGGGAATTTACTTGATCAAAAGCTTGATCAAAAACTACAACCGATTCAAGACGAAATACTGTACATTAAACAAGAAATCTCCGACATTAAACTGCGAATCACGCATATAGAGCGGCGACTAGATCTCCTTTTCGAGATGGAAACTGAGGACGTTCAAGCCTCATATGGCGAAATTGAGAGCGTAAAAAAGCGTGTCGTTAAACTTGAGCGAAAAGTTGCCACACTCGAGCGCTAAGTTATATTGGGATCCGGCAGGGAGCCCTGTTCCTATTGTTGATGCCCAAATCGAACAGGAAAAACTGAATCGTAAGCTGGAGCATTTCAGCAACAATCCGGGTAGAACGCGCTTGAATCTCATTCTTTTGTGCATGGCAGCGTTCGGAGCCGCATTTGCTGCATCAAGGGTATTTCCGGAGGCGACAGTCCACGCGTTTGTATTCGGCCTGGTTCCGGCGTTTGTGTACTTTTTATCAGTTCAAACACTCGAGAAACAGCTGGCTTTGCTTGCGATTGCAAGGAAACGGGGCTGGCTGTATCGCGCCAAAGGAGATAATGGGCGATGGCGGACGCTCAAAGTTATCTATCCGGAAATCTTTGCCGAGGGCGATCATGGCCAGTCGGTGAGCGACCAATTTTGGGGAACACTTGAGAACACGCCATTTTGGATGGGGCATTTCACGTATTCAGTCCAAAGCGGCGATAGCAGTACGACCTATATCACTTCCACCTACGCCTTCCGGCTCCCCAAAAAACGCTTAACCGATTTTCAGCTTATTCCACATGACATAGGCACAAAAATCGGCAACCTGTTTCGGCACGAACTCACGACCGAATGGAATGATTTCAACCGCATCTTCTCGATTCACTACAAAAATGCCCCGGGGACGGCGGATGACGTGAATGTCTTAAGCGCCCTTAATCCGATTGTGCAAGAAAAACTCGTCGCATTTTGGCGCCAATGCGGCAGGTACAAACTTTTAATTCGGGGTGATGTTTTTTTGGTGTTATTTCGGGAAGCATTCGACGCGAAATACACCAATTTTTTCCGCCGCGTGGCAGTGGACGAACGCGACCTGAAAAAAATCGAGGGGCGCTTGTCGGAAATTGTTCAGCTCTCGGTCGACATATTGCCGCATTTAGACTAAAATAAACCCGTTTGATTATCCGGTGTTTTACCGCAGCAAATGCTTGCGTTTGCTGCGAAGAGGAGGCGCAAAGTTTCCCTGCGCACGTTACGCAGTAACGAGCCGGAAACTTTAGCGCCGACGTGCTCTCGTAGCTCAGCGGATAGAGCGCTACCCTCCGGAGGTAGAGGCCGTGGGTTCGAATCCCGCCGAGAGCGCCAGTTACGAATAACCCACTTTTGTGGGTTGTTTGTAACTTGTTTGTTTAGGGGGATTCGAACGGGGAAAGGGGTCGGGAAAACGGGAGTTTTCCCGTTGCGGAAAGTAGCATTCCGATGCGCTGAGAACCGAGGGGTTCTCAGAAAGTCCCGAGTGAAGTCGAGGGACGCGTGAGATTCCCGCCGAGAGCGCCATTTACTTCGAACGAAGAGAGAAGATGTACACTTAAACTAATGACTGAAATTGTAATTTTTCTCGGTTGGCTGACGTTTGTAGTTTTAGGCGGAGAAGCGCTCAATTGGCTCCTGGTACGCGCACTTCCATACAAATGGTATCGCTGGAGCTTGTCCCCGGGGATTATCGTGCATGAGCTCTCGCACGCAGTGGCCTGTTTTATTGTTGGCGCGCGTGTGGAGGAGCTCGCACTTCTTTCGCCCACCGGCGGGCACGTAAAACATACGCAGCCGCGGGTGCCCTATATCGGCAACGCGATCGTGGCGCTCGCACCGATCGTAGGTGGCTTATTTGTGATTGTTGCGACCCTGAGCTTCTTAACCCCCGAACTGTTCGAGGCGCTCCTGGCAACCGATCTCGCTCAGCCCCTTACTCAAATCTATGGCGCTTGGCTTGGGACATTTATCCAAGTGTTCAACCCGCTCTCAATCGAAAGTTGGGTGATGCTCGTTGTTATTCTCACGGTTTCGGCCTCGCTTGCGCCGAGTATGGTGGATTTGCGATCGGCCGGAATCGGAATCCTGATCGCCGTTATCGCGACGCTCACGAATCTTTGGTTCGTGGTTTTCCTCTTTATTGCGCTGGTGGAGCTCATGAAACAGCACGAAAACCTCAGCTATGTATTTGTAGACGCGCTTCTTTTGGGGGGCGGGGGATACTTTGCCGCCCAAGCAATTGATCCTTCAGTCGGGCGGGAAGTGCTCCTGATGGCAACGTTGCTCAGTCTTGGTATGATTGTCCTCTCGCTTATGGTTGCCGGAGCACTGTACAGCGGCCGCAGATTTATCAAGAAAAGGGCGTAGAGTCCAGGATTCAAAAGAGTGCAGGATTCAAACCAGAATCAGATTGAGAAGTTAAAAAATGAGATAATTTCAAGGCGCGACGACGAAGGTGTGCCTTGTGGCACAGTGAGGAGGAGTAACGAAGAAATCAACCATTTTTGAACTTCCCGCTGCGGGCGGAGCGTATGTAGGTCATCTTCTGCGTTGCGCGTCGCTTACGTACCTAAAGGTACGCAGCGCTCCTTACGCCTTGAATCTAACTTCCATACGCTCCGCTCAACTGGCTTTGGTTTGAATCCTGCACTCTTATGCAACACCCAATTAAACTCGGGGCGCACGTTTCGATTGCCGGAACACTCTCCAATGCGCCTGAACGTGCGCGCCAAATGGGGTGTGAAGGATTTCAAATTTTCAATACAAACCCGCGTAACTGGCGCCAAACTAAAGTGAGCGATTTCGAAAAAGAACAATTCCGCGCGCGCACAAAAAAACTCGGGGTCGGCCCGGCGTTTATCCATACGATTTATCTGATCAATCTGGCTTCGTCCACGCCCCAATTTTGGGAGCTCTCGATCCAGGCCCTCGTAGATGCGCTGCTTCTGGGGCGCGAAATTGGCGCTCGGGCAGTCGTAACCCACGTCGGCTCGCCCAAAGATGAGGGGTTCAAAGTCGGGCTGGAACGGGTGCATGAGGCCCTGCGGCGCCTCTGCGCCACCCTTGACCGTTACGAACCTGACAGTGTCCGTTTGTGCCTTGAGTTTTCGGCCGGCACGGGCAGTCACATCGGCAAAACATTTGAGGAGCTTACAACCATTTTGGACCCGTTTGAAAAATATAATTTCGGCGTGACGCTCGATACGGCCCATATGTTTACTTCGGGCGTGGAGTTGCGCACTCAAGCGGCTCTCGAAGAACTGGTAGTAACGATCGAAAAAACAATCGGGTTTGAGAGGGTGGAGTTTATCCACTTAAACGACAGCAAGGCCCCCTTTGGCTCGGGCGCGGACCGGCACGAGGACATCGGTAAAGGGGAGATCGGCTTAGATGCCTTGACGCGTTTTGTACATCATCCACGCTTTCGAGATTTTAACTTCATTTTAGAAACACCCGCGCTCAAAACCGCGCCGCCAGATACGGCCTGGCTCGATACAATCCGCACTCAGCTTGGAATCAAATAAAATGAACCCCGCCCTCCCGAAGGAAGGCGGGGCGTGCCGGTCTTGGTTTCCCAAGATGGCGTGGTGGGAGCGCCCGTCTCGGACGAGGCGTCCTTGCCGAGGTACGGACGTTAGCGCTCACCACTAGATCGAAACGGCACCGAAAGTCGGTTCGAACGGGAACAAGCCCAAGTGGGTCGCGGCCCGAAAGGCCTGCGTCCGGTTGTTGACTTGGAGCTTGTCATAGATGTTGGCCAAATGGCACTCAATGGTTCGCTTGGAAACGCGCAGCAGGTCAGCTGCTTCCTTGTTGCTGTAGCCCTGAGCGATGAGCGTCAACACTTCGATTTGACGCTTGGTGAGACGGATACCTTTCTCTGCGGATGACATGTGTGTAACCCTCCTATAATCGAATAGTCGAAATGTTCAGCTCGCCGGGGCGAGCCGAACCTATTGCGGGGGATCAGCGGCTCCGGGGAGCGTGATATGGCCGAGCTGAAGCGCCTTTACGAGCGCTTGGGTGCGATTGCACACTCCATAGATCTCGTAGATTGCTCCCAAGTAGGTATCCACGGTGCGTTTGGCAATCCCCATCGCGCAAGCCGTTTCCTTGGGGGACTTACCTTCCGCGATCAGTTGCAGGGCTTGGATTTCGCGGGGCCTGATCTTGACGAACAAACGCGGTTTAACGTCGAAGTCCGTTGTAATGATTCCGACTTTGATCGCGGCCACCACAAGCGCGTCGCGGGTACGCACACCTGCTTTTTTGCGCATACTAGCCAGATGAAAAGTAGCGATTCTTGAGGTTATCCCAAGCGCCGAGGCGATATCCTTGTCCGAAAAGCCCTTGCGCAGTTGCTCCAAAACCTCCAGTTCTAGAGTAGTGAAACGAATTCCAGGGGCATCAGTGCTCATTGCAAAACCCTCCGATTCGATTTTTTCAGGTACGCGCCGAGGCGCGATCTGTGTTGCGATAATGATACTGCAAACACCCCTTCAATTCAAGCGTAAAGAGCAAGGGGTTAAAATCAAATAAAATGAACCCCGCCCTCCCGAAGGAGAGCGGGGCGTGCCAGTCTTGGTTTTCCCAAGATGGCGGGGTGAGAGCGCCCGTCTCGGCCGAGGCGGCCTTGCCGAGGTACGGACGTTAGCGCTCACCGACCGATGCCAAAACGGCACCGAACGTTGGTTCGAACGGGATCAACCCGAATCTCGTAGCAGCGCGGAATGCCTGGACCCGGTTTTTCACCTGCAACTTGTCGTAGACGTTGGCGAGGTGAAAATCCACCGTTCTTTTCGAGACGTACAGAGTCTCCGCTGCTTCCTTGCTGCTGTGACCTTGCGCGATCAGGCTCAAGACCTCGATCTCACGCTTGGTGAGGCGGCGCGCCCCTTGCAGGGCCGACTTCCTCGCGGAATACATTTGCAGCGCTGCCACATCGCGCTCAAAATCAGCTTCCGAAATCTCAAGCGCTGCCATGATATCGGCAGGCTTTTTCCCCCTTTTGGCGAGATCGAGAATCTCTTGTTGACGCGGGCTCAACCCCACGAGTCCGTTGCTTTCAAAACTCATCCGTAATTCCCCCTGAAGGCAAGCTATGCGCAAAAAAGCACACGCCCAATTATGATAGCTGATTTCCCCTAAACCGTCAACCCCCAGAAGAACGAGAGCAATGCGTTGAGAAAACCCGCGCAGTCCCGACGGGCTGAGGCTCCGACATAGTCGGAGCCGCGGGACGAGCGCGTAGCGAGAAGGTCTCGCTGGAAGACCGACAGAGCGGTTTCGAAACGCGTTGCTCTCGTTCTGTGTCCCATATCTCGATAACTGACATTTGCTATAGTAGAAAGGTGGATATCTTAACGCGAGTGTACGATTTAATCCTTGGATTTTTTCCGACCCAGTACCATTGGGCGGTTTCACTTTTCTTGTTACTCGCGTTTCTTCTTGTATTTGTGCATTTTATCCGCAAAAGCATCTTTTTTATCGTGCTTTTAGTACTGTTCGTGCCTGCCTCGGTACCGATTATCAAGAACCTGTTAAGTACTGTTTTGGCGTGGATGCAGGGTCAATTATAAATAATTATGGATTATGAATGCCTACAATCCTGTATTCTGAAAATGTAGTTTGTTTTCCCGCACAAGATGCAGATGTTTTACCCACAACAAATGTCCGCGTTTGTTGTGAAAAGGAGCAACAAACTTTTACCGTGAACCCGCCGATGAGGCGGGGAACCTAAAAGTTTAGTTGTGACGTAGGAGGGAATATGTCAGAAGAACTTGTCGAGTTTGATCGAGAAGATCATCAACCTGTAGTTCCACCCAAAAAAGACGTTATCCGGGTGGGATCAAACATCAATGCCAAGCGCGCCGTGCGCTGGATCGCAATCGGGCTGATTGCGGTTGTTGTACTTGCGGGCGGGTGGGCTGTATATACCCGTTATTTTAAGGGAGAAACGCCTTCGATTTCATCAATCCTGCAAAGAAAGGATAAAAAGAAAGATACGCGAGTTGTCGCGCCGCTGGACGGCACGCTGGCTGAACCGGCTTTGGCGGCCCGTAATCCACTCGCGGTTATAATCGAAAACCACACCGATGCCCGAGCGCAAAGCGGACTCACTGCCGCAAGCATAGTATTTGAAGCAATCGCGGAAGGTGGCATCACCCGATTCCTCGCTGTGTACGGCCCGCAAGATGCCGAAAAAATCGGGCCAGTGCGTAGCGCCCGGACCTATTTTGTGGACTGGGCCTTGGGGTTGGGAGCATATCTTGCGCATGTGGGGGGGAACATTGACGCCCTGGACCAAATTCGCTCTGACAACGTTTTAGACCTCGATCAATTCGCCAACGGTAAATCTTACCACCGCGAGCCGCGCGCCGGGGTGGCGACTGAACATACGATGTTTTCGGATACGAAAACGCTGTTTGCATTAGGAGAAGACAAATATGGCGCACAGCAGAACTTTACCGCCTACACATTCAAGGAACCGCTTGCTCCCCAAAAACGGCCGAGTGGGGGAACCGTGACGATTGATTTCTCTGCCCCTGCCTACAAAGTCGTGTACACATATGACGTGAAAACGAACACCTATAAACGCGCTTTGGCTGGTCTAGCTCATAAAGATGCGCTCAATGGAAAACAAATTGCCCCCGTGGTCGTGGCTGTTGTGGAGCTCAATGGAAATCCGATTACAACCCGCATCAACGAAGCGGGGTGGAGTTTTCAGACGATCGGTTCCGGAAAATCAACAATTTTTCAAGATGGTTTAACTGTGAAAGGCACATGGAAAAAAACAGATGAAAAAGAACGGGTTCAGTTCCAAGACGAAAATGGCAAGGAGATAAAATTCAACCCGGGCCAGATGTGGATTGAGGTGATTTCACCCGGAGCAACATTTACGTATGAAGAAGGGACAATTGCAACACCAACAACGAAGAAATAGTCACTTGGGGTTCACGTTAGTGGAAATAATGATCGTGGTGGTAATTATTGGAATTTTGATATCGATCGTTGCCGTCAGTGGAGGAACGGCCCGCGCTCGGGCCCGTGACGTGCGCCGCAAAGAAGACTTGCGCCAGATTCAATCTGGGGTGGAAACGTATTTTCAAGCAACGCGCCAATACCCCTCAATGCACGATGGTTGGAAGGCCGAAGATGGCCTGAGCGCCCTAGTTCCGCAGTTTCTCATCACCGTGCCTGACGACCCACGACCGCAGAGCGACACAGTGAGCCGCTTCTACGCCTACCAGGCCACGGATGGCACAAACAATGTCATTGCTCCGAGCTCAGGCGCGAGCCGCTACCGGTTGCTTGCCGCCCTGGAACTCGAGGGTGATGTAGACCAACCCGTCGTATTATGCAGTTTTCTTGTTTCAACGAGTCAAAACCCACCATTCTGTGGGGAGGTGGAAATGACTTTGATTCAGACCGGCGGTGCACTCTGGAACAATGCTTTATGGGGAGAGAAGAGCTTTTAAATGGTGACAAGAGACAAGAGACAAGAGACAAGTACGGAAAGATGGCGGGAGAATCCCTTCCGAAACTTGTTACATGTCACATATCACATGTCACAAGGTAAATCCGCAGGATTTACCTTGATCGAACTCCTCGTAGTGATCGTGGTGATCTCGATCTTGGCGCTCACGATCATGGTTTCCGTGGGGCATGCGCGCATTGCCGCACGCGATACAACGCGCAAAGGCGATCTCAAGGCGCTTGAAGCAGCCGCTGAGCAATTGTGGGCGAACGAACGCTGCTACCCGAATACGGGGACCAATAATGGCTCAAGTGTGTACTACCTCAATGCGGATACAATTGTCCAAGGAGGGATCTCCCCTGTAAAAACACTGCTGGCGCCCGCATACATCAACCCCTTACCCGAAGATCCGGCTTTCGAGTTTTCCCGCGATTTGGCCACAGACTTTCCGTATGAGTACGAAAGTAAACAAGATAACGAAGGGGACGGCGTAATAGATGCTGACGATCCGAACAATGCGGGGGTAGCGGGGTGCAAGGGTGGGGCGTACCGCTTTGTAACGTTTTTGGAAAATCAAAATGATGTCACACTGACAGACGATTTTATACGCAATACGAAAAAGTACTTGCAGCTTGCCAGCCCGGGTTGGCCCGGCAATCCGGCAGGGAATTATTGAATAAGCAGCCAATGGTTCGTTGCTTACTCATCGCCGGTTACCTATCCTCTCAGGGCGCTTTATTGGAACGCTTCGCTTCCAAAGCGCTTGCAAACCCGTCGAGGACAGGGCAACCGGCTCCAGATTACGGATTGCAATTACCGATTGATTCCGCAGTCCGGCTTATTACTTCTTGACTTATTTCGGTTGAACATCTAAACTGACGGTGCACGTCAGAGTGCACTTTTCCAACTCATTCGAGGTGTTCAACTAGTATGAAACGCACCACTCTTCTTGCAATGCTGATTCCCTTCGCCGTCCTGGCGTGGGTGATCAGCCTCTCTGTTGCGTTCGCAAGCAACGCGCCTTTGGCCGAGGGTGGGGGCTGCAAAGTCGTCCACTCCAACCCCTTGCCCAGCCGTCAAAAGCTGGCTCGAACGACCATGCAGCAGTTGGAGCCTATTCCTCCTGTTCCCGTCCCCGACAACTGCACAAAATTCGGGTCTTGCCGAAAAACCGGGTGTTGGAGGGTCTTTGGCGGGAGCCAAAAGACCTTCAGCAACCGAATCCCCGGCTGCGTCAAGGATCCCAACCCGAAGTGCTTCGACGTCCAGTGTTACGTCGAGACGTTCTACACGGGCGACTGCACCGGGGAGAAGGAGGCAAGCTGGGTCACCAAACGCGGGTGCAGGAGATCATGATGAAACGCGCCAACGCCATGTACCGCACGGTGCGTGGCTTCACCATCATCGAGGTGATGGTCGTGGTCGCGATCGTCGCAATCGTCGCGGCGATCATCTTTCCGAGTTTTATCGCTGCCAAACGGGCGGCGCACATCTCGGATTGCGGAAGTAACATGCGCCAGCTCTATGCGGGGCTGACGCTGTACGCCACAGACTACGACGACTTTGCCCCCCCGTGGTCCACCACGAAGCTCATGGGAGTTGGTGGAAACTGGATCGCGGGCGAACCACGCAAGTGGCGCGATGCACTTGCCGAGCGAACCCGAAGCAACGAAGTCTTCTGGTGCCATCTCGACCCGAATCGCGCAAACGGAAGCTTTGTCGCCTATGGCGAACCAGCGGGTTCCCACCGAGCGCAAGTCACCAGCTACATGCTGAACCCCTTGTTCACACCCAACCTCTTTGGTTCGCCGGATGGAACGTTTCGACTCAACATCGTCTCGCTTCATCCGCGCTGGCCAAAGGAGCTCAGTGAAACGGTCTATCTCTCGGACGCCCTCTGGCCATTACCAGATGTACAGGAGAACATCCTGGTTTCCGGCCACGACCGCAAGTGCAACCGCCTCTACCTTGATGGGCATGTGCGAAACATGGCCATCGAGCAGTAGCGCGCGTCTCGCACGAACAAGAGCCCCGACGTCTGTGTCGGGGTTTTTCCTTATACTGTTGGCTGTTGGCTGTTACTTAATCGATTCTGCGATCGATTTAACCTTTTGGACATACGCGCGTGAGTGGTTATATGAAAACAACGCAGCATCCCAGTCGCCCCGGTCGGCACCGGAATTAGCTAAAAGGTGAGCCGCAGCAAAAGCACCATCGGCAGCCGAGGTAATTGCAATCACCCCATCGCCGTTACCGTCAACAAAAGCGTGTGCGCGCCATGTACCACGCATAAACTGCCACGGCCCCTGCGCCCCGGCGTACGAGGTAATCTGGGTATCCCAGCTTTTACCGGATTCAACCTCCCAGACAGCTTCAAGAGGGGGCCAGTCGATTCCATAATGAGCGGCGGCCTGTTGTACCAAGGCCCGTTTTTGCTCAAACGAAGGTTCAGGGGTGATTTCCGCCTGAGGAGGACGTTCGCGAACGGTAACATCCCGCGCTTGAGAGCGCGAATACGCAATTTGAGGTGTAAAGTCAGCTCGCGCAAAACGGATGGTCGGAACCGCCGATTTCTCTAACGTTACACCCGCGCTCGATACCCAAGCAGGGGAGTGTGAAAGAGGTTGAACTGGAACAACTCCCGCGGCAATTACAGGTACGGCAAAGAGAACGCGCGCAATACCGGCTGCCCGTTTACCAAAAAATGAGGCCTTTTTCCAGAAGGGAAGGGCCTGGTGGCGAATTGTGCGGATTTTCTTTGCTGTAGTTTTCATTAAGGTTTCCTTTATTCCTTCTTGAAAGGAAATCCCACTTCGTCCCGACGTGTCGGGACTACGCGGGATGATTCGTCATCCGCCGACTGGCGGAGACGAATCAAAAATTCTCTCAGAACATATCCAAGAGAACACAGGAGAATAGCATATATCTTTCTCGGTGTCAATAGATATCGAGCAATATCGTTTCGAAACCGCTAGATTTTCTTGCGCGAAATGCTTGCATTTCGCGCAAAGAGGAGACACAAACTTTCTACTGCGAACACGCCGATGGGGCGAGTGAGCCGAAAAGTTTGATGCCG
>JAGVHQ010000025.1 GCA_020056565.1 Candidatus Berkelbacteria bacterium | reverse complement strand
GCGCCGAGCGGCATTGAAATCCCCCCACAAAATCAATGGGCGGCACTTTGTGCCGCCCACGATCTGGCTCTCAAAAAGCCGAAAAGTTTTGTCTTGGTGCCGGGTACGGGAGTCGAACCCGTGATCTTCAGAATGAGAATCTGATGTCCTAGGCCACTAGACGAACCCGGCAAAATCAAAGCGATTCAAACAAGAATGATACTTAATCTTATCGGAAATAACAAGGTACTTAGTATTTATTCTAAGACACGACTACGCGCTTTATACGTAGCGACCAAACTGTCATAAAGTTGCGGGCGCTCACGCGCGAGAAGCTCGAGGATTTTTCCACGTACTGGCCCGGGTGTTAGCCCATGCTCTTTGAAGAACAATAAAATTTTCGCTCGTGCCTGCGGCATTTCTTTTTTGCTGCCCACCATGAGTTCAATTTCGCCAATTGTGTAACCAAAACTGACGTCGTCCAAATCAATTACAAACTCGCCTTTCTGCCAGGTGCGGCGCTTGGTAGTAAACGTCGCAACTGCAGTGTAGCCCGCCTCGGAAATATCGTGGGCAAGATTGTCGGTTGTTTTCAGACCAATAAGCGACCTGATTTTTTGCGGGTCGGTAATTTCGTCATACTGCGCGATTGAATCTTTAGTTAGTCCGCCCCCCGCGTGCATTGGAGTCTTCAACTCAAATACCCCGTCACGCGCGCGTAACCACCGGTCTGAATGAATTAGTTTCAATTCAGGCGTATCAAAATACGTATCGGTAAATTCTTTTGCACGCAAAAATGTAGCGCCTTTCAAAAGGGCGCTTTCGACTTCTTTAGTAAGCCGAAATTTTTTCTCTATTTCAATCATCAGAATCCAACATATCACGCCTTGGTTAGAAACCAAGCAAAAAATACTAGTAATCAGATTTGCTTTTTGCTACAGTCCTTTCGACTGGCTTTGGCCAGAATATAGGGGGAGATCTTGAAGAAATTACTTGTCTTTTCCTCGGGCACCGCCACAGGCGGAGGATCCGGGTTTCGCTACCTGGCTGAAAACTGCCATACAGGAGTGTTGAAAGCCGAGATCGTCGCTGTTGTCACCAATCATCCAAAAGGAGGGGTGTGTCGCCACGCGCAAGAAATCGGGATACCGGTCTATCATCCTCAGGGGAAATGGGATGCTGAGCAGTACCAAATGCTTTGCAGTCGCTTGCAACCTGACTTGGTTGCACTCTCTGGATGGCTAAAGTTTGTCGTGGGGATCAAGGATATTCCTGTCATAAACATCCATCCGGGGCGACTTCCTGAGACTGCCGGCCTGCATGGTTTAGCCGTGCACCACAGGTCGCTGGAACTGCACCAAAAGGATCCTACGTTTACCACTACCACGGCGGTCACGATGCACTTTGTGCCATACCAGGAAGGGGTTGACCGCGCAACTTACGACACCGGACAGATCTTTTTTGAGTACCCGGTTGCTGTAAGATCAAGCGACACTGCCGAGAGTTTGGCAGCGCGGGTGAACGAGTACGAACACGGTTGGCAGGCGTACATCACCAATCTGGTCCTAAGCGGCAAAATCAACTGGAACCCAGTTAGCCAACTGCTCATAGTTCCCCGAGACTATCAGTTTCTCCCCCAATAGGGGGATGCGCCTTTTCCCCGACCTCACACGGACGTGTGGTCGGGGCTTTTATATACAAAAATACCAATCAAGACTTTATCGAATCTCTTCTCGCACTTTCATCAAAATCTTACCCATCTGGTTTTGACCGGTACCGTCTTTACCTACTCCCCAAAAATCATCCACTGGCGAGTTCTCGATAATTGATTTTTTACCGGTACCAAGTAACATTTCCTTTACATCTTCATTTCGCTGAACTTTTGCCCTCACAATTTCTGTCATCAGATCTACTCGGGTTTCATGCCAATCTTCTCGTCGATTCTTACTAGAACGGGATAGTTTTTTTGCTAACCAAGGGCTAGTAGCGTTTACAATTCTGTCCGCAAGCTCTGGTTCGGTTGATTCAAACTTCTTCCATTGAAATGCGTGCTCTGCTGTGCGGAAAATATGCCCCCAAATTTCAACAGTGTGGGCAGAAAAATTGTCAAAAGGATAAAAAGCGTTCGTAAAAAAATAGATCGCGGTTTCTGTTTCATATGTTAATTTTTTATTTACATCAGGGTACATAGAGTATCGACGTTGTCCTAACTGGCTGCCCGGGTAGGATTCTCACGACGCTCCGCCCACTGGCGGAGCTTTCTGAGAACCCCTCGGTTCTCAGCGCATAGGAATGCTACTTTCCGCAGCGGGAAAACTCCCGTTTTCCCGACCCCTTTCCCGTTCGAATCCTATCACAAGACGCGAACCACCCACAGGAGTGGGTAACTCGCGTCTGGCTGCCCGGGTAGGATTCGAACCTACGATCGCGGCTCCAGAGGCCGCTGCCTTACCGCTTGGCTACCGGGCAATACGAACGGATTCTACGCTAATGTAGCCAATTTTTCAACCTTGTTTAGAGCGACGCGTAGAGTTCAAGCGTTTGGGACACCATATGTTCGACCGTAAACATCGCTTTGACGCGGTCGTAGCCGGCCGCACCATACTGGTTACGCAGGGCCGCGTCGGCTGCCAAGTGGTCCAACGCGTCAAACAGCATCCGCGGGTTACGCGGCTCCACTAACGTGCCGGTTACTCTGTCGCCCACGACCTCTGAAGTAGCGCCCACGTGAGTGGCCACGACGGGCAGGCCCGCGCCCATGGCGTCCAGAAGCGCCTGACCGAAAGAATCATGCCGGTGCGGATGCACATAAATATCCCAGTGCCCCAACACCGGCGAGAGATCCAGGATGAAATCGCTGAAATCGATATGGGCGGTTAATGTGCGACGCTCCACCAGTTGTTGCAGGTCCCGAATATCGCTGCCGCGTCCGACGATGTCCAAATGGATTTTGGGATGATGTTGCACCAAAAGCGCCATCGCTTCGATAAGGTCTTCGTACCCGCGGCCATCCTTGAGCGTGCCGACCGTACCGATCTTCACCGTGGTGTCTTTGTGCTGTTTCGGATGCCGATGCAGATAGGCGCCGTTATAAATAACGGCTAATTTTTCAGAACGCGTAATTCCTCGATCGAGCAGAAAATGCGCCGCGGCTTGCGAAGTGGCAATTGTTTTAGTTGTGACCGAGTCCAGCATATTCATTGCCATCAGGTCCAGAACGCCGCGAATACTGGAAGCCGGGCGGGTATCATGCGTCCATTGGTACTCGGTGTAGACGAGCTTGAGATTCAACCCGAACGCGGCAAGGCGGGCGAACCAGCCGGCACGCCCTCCATGCACGTGCAGAATAAACGGCCCGTTCTCGCGCGCTTCGCGACGAAAGAGCGCTTTGAGTGCGCGAACGGTTTGAATCGTACCCAAATGCATCGGGGCAGGAATCCGGGATACCTTTTCTTCTTCGAGTACTTCCATAATCGGCCCGGAGGGCGCAATTACGGTTGGTGGAAAAGGGGAGTTTTGTGTCCCGAGTGCCAAATCGATAACGTGACGCGGCAACCCCGCCAGCGAACCATCACCTAAAATGTGTAAAACCCGTCGCTGCGCGCCGAGGCGGGCTACTCTTTGGGGGCGTTTGGTGCTTGTTTCCGTACCTCGGCGCGGACGCCTCATCCGAGACGGGTTTGTTTTTCGAGCGCTCGTATCCCCTCCTTGAGGCGTTTGAGTGATTCAATTTTACCTAACACCCACAACAACTCTGCCGGCGAGGGGCTAGCCGATTCTGCCGAAAGCGCCACCCTGACCGGCCAAAATACATCACCATTATTAAGCGTAGCACGCTTGACCGTTTCGGCCAGCACATGGTTGAGTGCATCGATAGATTCCCAAGTATCCGCCGGTGCCTTTTCGAGTGCCTCAATTGCGGCGCTCAGGCCCCTGAAGGAGTCCGCAAGCGTACTTTTGTGGAAAACAAGGGGGGCTTTCGTAAGGGGAGGAGTTTTGAAAAAATACGCTGTAAACCGAACGAAATCCGAAAGAGTAATTAAACGGTCTTTGACAACCGTTACCACACGTAGCAAAAATTCATCGGTAGCTTCAGGCAATTTTGTAAACACCTTTAATTGGGCAAGTAGTGCGGTGGGCGTGCGCGCTCGTAGGTAATGGGCGTTGAAAAAGTCTAAGCGCGTCGGTTCAAAAACCGAGGGCGAACCACCTACATGCTCGATCTGAAATGCCTTTTCCAGCTCGGCCAGGGTAAAAAACTCCTGTTCACTGCCTCCGCCCGGATTCCAACCGAGTAAGGCGATGAAATTGAGCATCGCTTCCGGTAAGTATCCTTGATCGCGGAAATCGCGCGAAACCGAGACTGGGTCGCGGCGTTTGCTCATTTTCGTCCGGTCTTTGTTAACGATCAGTGGCAAGTGCGCGTAGTAGGGTACGGCGTAACCGAGCGCATGCTGCAGTAAGATATGCTTAGGCGCGTTAGTTAAATGGTCTTCTCCGCGGATCACATGCGTGATCCGCGTTTCTTGGTCGTCAACCACCACAGCAAGGTGATACGTGGGATGACCGTCGGATTTCATAATCACAAAATCGATAATATCCTTCAGTTCAAACGCCATAGCTCCTCGTACAAGATCCGTAAATAGAACTGTGCTGCGGTTCTCAAGATGCGGCGGGATCCGAAAATAGGTTGCCCCCTCTTTTTGATACGCGTGCCCAGCTTTAACCAGCGAGTCGGCGACTTTTTGGTAAACCTCCAGGCGCTTGGACTGATGCACAATTTCCTCGTCCCACTGAAGGCCGAGCCACTTAAGGCCGGTGAGGATATCTTTTTCAAACGCCTCGGTAGAACGCGTGCGGTCGGTATCTTCAATCCTGAGCAAAAACTTCCCGTTATTCGTGCGGGCAAATAGATAATTGAATAACGCCGTACGGGCGGTACCGATATGTAAAGGCCCGGTGGGTGATGGGGCAATGCGAACACGAATGTTCATTGTTTTTATCCTACTCTATCTGACGAACAAACTTCACAGCGGGTGGAATATTACTTCTCGGTACCATTCGCTCGCGCTCCAGCGGCGCTCACTACTGCATCGCCCGCTTGCTAGTCCCGATTTCATCGGGAACCAATCTTAGCTGCGCGGTTCGAGCTACCTCGAAGCATTATTCCGCCCTCCATGCATGTTCTTCGATTGCATAATTTTCGTCAATTTCCCTCCACCGCATTTTGAATATAGTCGATTGAATGTGTGCCGTCGGGCTGCTGCAGGATCGCGACTACATCAATGCGAATCGGCTGATCAGGATATTTCTGAGAAAGCTCACGGGCGAGCGTGCGCAATTTACGCTGTTTAAAAAAATGCACCATTTCCTGCGGGGTGCCTTTTTGGGTAGACGTCTTCGTTTTTACCTCGGCAATCACGAGTGTGGCGCCGTCTTGGGCGAGAATGTCGATTTCGCCTGTTTTAAGCTTGAGGTTTCGCGCTCGAATCTTGAGGCCCCTTTGCTTCAGATACTGGCTCGCCAGATTCTCCCCCTGCATCCCCAGCGGAGTTGTCAGCCCCTTTTCCATCGGCCTCCTTAGCATCTTGTGTTGCATGCCCTTCGTGCGCTTTTTCAAATTTTTCTTCGAGTTCGACAACTTTATCATGTTCAATCTCGGCTTTTTCTTCGGCTGCCTCAACTTTCTCCTCTTTAATCTTCTCGAGTTCCTTTTCCGCTTCTGGCTCTTCCCAGACCATGCTTTCCCGCTTTTCTTTGCTAAAACGCGCGGCTTTGCCGAAACGCGTACGCATATAGTTGAGTTTCGCACGTCGTACCTGTGCGATTTTCACGCGTTCCACTTTCAGGATATAAGGGGCGTGCAAGGGAAACGTACGCTCAACTCCGATTGTGCCGGCCCCTACGCGCCGCACAGTATAGTTGCCGTTTAACCCGCGACCAGCGCGCACCGAAATTACCAAACCTTCAAAAATCTGGATGCGCTCTTTCGCGCCTTCAATAATCCGTTGGTGGACACGCACGGTATTACCCGGGCGTAACACCGGTGGGTTTTTCTTGAGATGCGATTTAGTGGCTTCGGCAATCAGATTCATATCTATCACAGTTTAACGGATTCGCTTCAGTTGAGCAAGAGGGTATTATGAGTATCCCTCGATCCGGCTCCGCCAGTTGGCGGATGGCGGACTCGGGATATTTGCCTAAAAGGCAAATAAAAAACCGGAGAAGAT